>BBSL01000097.1 GCA_001319865.1 Burkholderia sp. E7m39
ACGTGCAGATATGACGGCAACGGCACCTCAAGACACCGTTGCAGATAGATTTGCCGCGCCGTCGAGTCGAGCAGGTCAGCGCCGCGCACGATGTGCGTGATGCCCTGGTCCGCATCGTCGACGACGACGGCGAGCTGATACGCCCATTGATCGTCCGCGCGCCGCAGGACGAAATCGCCGACCTCGGTGGCGAGATTTTGCGTTTGCGTGCCCTGCCACCCATCGTCGAATGTGACGATGGCGTCCTCGCCGTCGGGCACGCGCAAGCGCCACGCGCGCGCCGGCTTGCCGTTCAGGCCGCCGCGGCAGGTGCCGGGATACGCGAGGGTCGTGTGCCGGGCGTGCGCCCGCACGAGCGAATCCGCGATTTCCTTGCGCGTGCAGCCGCACGGATAGATGAGGCCGCTTGCCCGCAGACGCTCGAACGCCTGCTGATAGAGCGGCATGCGCTGGCTTTGCCAGACGGGCGG
This sequence comes from Burkholderia sp. E7m39, assembly GCA_001319865.1. Classification (GTDB taxonomy): domain Bacteria; phylum Pseudomonadota; class Gammaproteobacteria; order Burkholderiales; family Burkholderiaceae; genus Paraburkholderia; species Paraburkholderia bengalensis. The sequence continues at coordinate 471 of BBSL01000097.1, forward strand.
CTCGTCGGCGACCATGCCGAAACGCTCGAGCGTGTCGAGGATGTCTTGCGCCGCGCCGGGAACCGTGCGCGGCCCGTCGATGTCTTCGATGCGCACGAGCCAGCTACCGCGATGCGCTCGGGCATCGAGCCAGCTTGCGAGCGCGCTGACCAATGAGCCGAAATGCAGCGGGCCGGTTGGCGAAGGCGCGAAACGACCGCGGTACGAGGTCATGGGCTGGATGCCCGCGTCGAGCCCGTCACCAAGCGACTTCGACGGTTACGCGGCGCGCGCCGCATCAGCGTGCGCACGCGCGTCGGGATGGCAGGCAGCGCACGTCTTGCCCGGCACATAGAACGGCGACTGCTGGCCCTCCGGCGTCACCACGGCGCGGCAGCCGAAGCACTGCACGGTGGCCGTCGGACGCAGATTCGGGTCGAGCGAGGTGCGATAGTCGAACACGAAGCACTCGCCGTTGTAGTGCGCGCCGCCCACTTCCTCGAAATACTTCAGGATGCCGCCTTCGAGCTGATAGACGTTCTCGATGCCGACGTCCTTCATGTGGATGGCCGCTTTCTCGCAGCGAATGCCGCCCGTGCAGAACGACACAACCGTCTTGCCCTCCAGGTCCGCGCGGTTTTGCTCGATCACGTCCGGGAACTCGCTGAACCTGGTGATGCGGTAGTCGAGCGCGTTGTCGAACGTGCCGACATCGACTTCGAACGCATTACGCGTGTCGAGCATCACGACGGGGCGGCCTGCGTCGTCATGGCCGCGGTCGAGCCACGCCTTGAGGGTGTGGGCGCTGACGGACGGCGCGCGGCCCAGTTCCGGCTTGATGGCCGGCTTTTTCATCGTGATGATTTCGCGCTTGAGCTTGACGAGCATGCGGCGAAACGGCTGCTTCTCCGACAGGCTTTCCTTGAATTGCAGTTCGGCGAATTTCCCTTCGAACAGCGGATCATGACGGACGTAATCGATGAATTCGCGCACCTGCGGGATTTCGCCGGCGACAAACAGATTGATGCCTTCTGGCGCGAGCAGGATGGTGCCGCGCAAGCCGAGTTCGTTGCAGCGCGCGGTGACGAGCGGCCGCCATTCGACGATCTTGTCGAGTGTGCCGAACTGATAGGACGAGAGATTCAGAATGTTCATGCGGGTCAAGCGATAAAGCGCCGTGCCCAGCGCGCGCATGGAGGGCGGACGCAGCACGCGTACGGCAAAAAATGGATTTGAACACGTATTATCCCTCATCCTGAGACTCGGCCCGCAATCCGCCAGACGGCATATTGACTTGCGTCGAATTGACCGAACGGCCGACCCTCACGCGCGCCGATCGCTGTGACAAAACGGCTCGCGGGCAAATGGCCCTGGCCGAATGGCCAGCACCATGGTTGCGGGCGGTTTTGACGAAAAATTTCAGAAGGGCGGGGTTACAATGTCGCCCATGTCAGATCCCCGCTTCGTCCATCTCCGCGTTCACTCCGAATTCTCGATTGCCGATGGCATCGTGCGTATCGACGACGTCGTCGATGCCGCTGCCAAAGACGGTCAGGGCGCGCTCGCGCTCACCGATCTCGGCAACGCATTCGGTCTCGTCCGTTTCTACAAGGAAGCCCGTGGCAAAGGGGTCAAACCCATTGCCGGTTGCGACGTCTGGATCACGAATCCCGACGACCGCGACAAGCCCTCGCGGCTGCTTCTGCTGGTCAAGAACAAGATCGGCTATCTGAACCTGTGCGAACTGCTGTCGAAGGCGTGGCTCACAAACCAGTATCGCGGCCGCGCGGAAGTGGAAACGGCGTGGCTCGAAGGCGGACTCGCCGAAGGGCTGCTGGCGCTGTCGGGGGCGCAACAGGGCGACGTGGGCATCGCGCTCGCGGCGGGTAACGAAGAGGCGGCAAAGCGCAACGCGCTGAACTGGGCGAAGATTTTTCCGGGCGGTTTCTACATCGAACTGCAGCGCAGCGGGCAGCCGGGCGCAGAGGCCTACGTGCAGCAGGCCGTCGCATTCGCGGCGGCGCTGAAGCTGCCCGTGGTCGCCACGCATCCGCTGCAGTTCATGACGCCCGACGACTTCACCGCGCACGAAGCGCGCGTGTGTATTTCCGAGGGCGATATTCTCGCCAATCCGCGTCGCCAGAAGCGCTTTTCGACGGACCAGTATTTCCGCACGCAAGACGAAATGGCGGCGCTCTTCGCCGACATTCCGTCCGCGCTGCAGAACACCGTCGAAATCGCGAAGCGCTGCAATCTGACGCTCGAACTCGGCAAACCGAAGCTGCCGCTGTTCCCGACGCCCGACGGCATGTCGCTCGACGACTACCTGGTGCAGCTGTCGAAAGAAGGACTGGAGAAGCGGCTCGAGCAACTGTTCCCGGATCAGGCCGAGCGCGACGCGCAGCGCGAAACGTATTACGCGCGGCTTGACTTCGAGTGCGGCACGATCATCAAGATGGGCTTTCCCGGCTACTTCCTGATCGTTGCGGACTTCATCAACTGGGCCAAGAACAACGGCGTGCCCGTGGGACCGGGCCGGGGCTCGGGCGCAGGCTCGCTGGTCGCGTACGCGCTCGGTATTACCGACCTCGATCCGCTGCGCTACAACCTGCTGTTCGAACGCTTCCTGAATCCCGAGCGTGTGTCGATGCCCGACTTCGACATCGACTTCTGCCAGCACGGCCGCGATCGCGTGATCCAGTACGTGAAGGAAAAGTACGGTGCGGACGCCGTCTCGCAGATCGCCACGTTCGGCACGATGGCCGCGAAGGCGGCCGTGCGCGACATCGGCCGGGTGCTCGATCTCGGTTACATGTTCACCGATGGCGTCGCGAAGCTGATTCCGTTCAAGCCTGGCAAGCACGTGACCATCGCCGACGCGATGAAGGAAGAGCCGCTGTTGCAGGAACGCTTCGACAACGAAGACGAAGTGCATCAGCTGCTCGAACTCGCGCAGCGCGTAGAAGGCTTGACGCGTAACGTCGGCATGCACGCGGGCGGCGTGCTGATCGCCCCAGGCAAGCTGACGGATTTCTGTCCGCTTTATACGCAGGGCGACGAAAGCGGCGTGGTGAGCCAGTACGACAAGGACGACGTCGAAGCTGTCGGCCTCGTGAAGTTCGACTTTCTGGGCCTGACCACGCTGACCATTCTCGACTGGGCTGAGCGCTATATCCGCCGTCTCGATCCGTCGAAAGAAAACTGGTCGCTCGCGCAGGTGCCGCTCGACGACCCCGCGTCGTTCTCGATCCTCAAGAAAGCGAATACCGTCGCTGTGTTCCAGCTGGAAAGCCGCGGCATGCAGGGCATGTTGAAGGACGCGCAGCCCGACCGCTTCGAGGACATCATCGCGCTCGTGGCGTTGTATCGTCCGGGCCCGATGGACCTGATTCCGAGCTTTTGCGCGCGTAAGCACGGCCGCGAAACGGTCGAGTATCCGGACCCGCGCGTCGAGCCTGTTCTGAAAGAGACCTACGGCATCATGGTCTATCAGGAGCAGGTGATGCAGATGGCGCAGATCATCGGCGGCTACTCGCTGGGCGGCGCCGACCTGCTGCGCCGCGCGATGGGCAAGAAGAAGCCTGAAGAGATGGCCAAGCACCGCGAGATTTTCGCGGAAGGCGCGGCGAAGAACGGCCTCTCGCGCGAGAAGGCCGACGAAACCTTCGACTTGATGGAGAAGTTCGCGGGTTACGGCTTCAACAAGTCGCACGCGGCCGCCTATGCGCTGCTCGCGTACCACACCGCGTGGCTGAAGGCCCATCATCCCGCCGAATTCATGGCGGCCAACATGTCGCTCGCGATGGACGACACGGACAAGGTCAAGATCCTGTTCGAAGACTGCCTCGCGAACAAGATGGCCGTGCTGCCGCCCGACATCAATCTGTCCGCGTACCGCTTCGAGCCCGTCGCGGAAGCCGATGGCAAGCGCTCGCGCACGATCCGCTACGGTCTCGGCGCGATCAAGGGCAGCGGCCAGAACGCGATCGAAGAAATCTTGCGCGCGCGTGAAGACGGTCCGTTCGTCGATCTGTTCGACTTCTGCAACCGCATTGATCGCCGCGTCGTCAATCGCCGCACGATCGAAGCGCTGATTCGGGCGGGCGCGTTCGATTCACTGCACGCAAACCGAGCGCAACTGATCGCATCGGTGTCGCTTGCCATGGAAGCCGCCGATCAGGCGAGCGCCAACGCAATGCAGGCGGGCCTCTTCGACATGGGCGATGCGCCGTCGCAAGGCCACGAACTCGTCGACGAACCGATGTGGCCGGACAAGCGGCGTCTGCAAGAAGAAAAGACGGCGCTCGGCTTCTACCTGTCGGGCCATCTGTTCGACGCTTACAAGGACGAAGTTCGCCGGTTCGTGCGGCAGAAGATCGGCGAGCTGAAGGAAGGGCGCGACAAGCTGGTGGCGGGCGTGATCGTCTCGCTGCGCACGCAGATGACGCAGCGCGGCAAGATGCTGATCGCGCTGCTCGACGACGGCACGGGCCAATGCGAAGTGACGGTGTTCAACGAGCAGTTCGAAGCGCACAAGCAGCTCTTCAA
>BBSL01000098.1 GCA_001319865.1 Burkholderia sp. E7m39
CCATGCGCCGCGACCCACGGCCTTGCCAAAACTGCCTCGCTGGCCGGCCGCGTGGCGCTGCCGCGCGCCGAGCGTCGAATACGCGTCGAGCTTGCGCAGCACCGTCTCGTAGTCCTCGTATGAGTGATGCATCAGCTTGCCTTCCAGCCGCTTCGCAGGCGTTTCGAACACCAGCCGCTCGTGCACGAGATCGTCGGAAAAGCGCGCGGCGCCGCGTTTGAACAGACGCGGAATCCAGTCCGGATACCAGCCGCTGTGGTGCACCCAGTGTCCGCAGAACGCCGACAGGCGATCGACTGCGTAGACATCCGCGGCGGGCGCGGCGAGCGCGCCTGCAATCGAGACCGCCAGTTCCGGCGTGACGATTTCGTCGGCATCGATCGACAGCACCCAGGTCGTGCCGAGCGCATCGACCGCGCGGTTCTTTTGCGGGCCGAAGCCCGGCCAGTCGCCATAGTCGATCACGCGTGCGCCGTGCGCGCGGGCGATCTCGACGGTGCCGTCGGTGCTGCCGCTGTCGACGACGACGATTTCGTCGGCGAACGCGACGGCGCGCAGGCATTCGTCGAGTCTGCGCGCGGCATTTTTCGTGATGAGGGCGACGCCGAGAGTGGGTTGTGTCATGCGAATCGAGGGCCGGGAAGGGCGGCGCGCGGTCCTCGCGGCTTGCTGGCGGAGCACCGTCGCCCAACGAAAGTTGCGCAAGTATACACAGCGCGGAAACGATCGATCGGAAGCATGACGGGCGCGTTGCGTCCGGCAGCGGGCTCGACGCGGCGGCGCCGCGCAGCCCCATTGCCGGAAATGCCACAAACGCGTGGATTTCCGGCCATTTAGCCAACCGGGGATGACAACGCGGACGGTTTACAATGTCGCATTTGCAATCCGCCCGAGGGGCGGTTCATGGACGCAGCGGGCGGCCTGCGCACGTCCGAATTACCAGAGGATCTCTTGAGCGCCAAGCCAACGTTAAGCAAGCCCATCGGCTCCGGTGAAGTATCGTCGACGGCTGTCGTCCTGCGCCGTCTGTGGCCGTATGTGAAGCCGCTCTTCTGGATCGTTCTCGCCGCCATCGCCACGATGGGCGTCGTCGCCGCCACCGAGGCGGGCATTCCCGCGCTGCTCAAGCCGCTGCTCGACCACGGTTTCGGCACGCACAGCAGCGACAGCGCCAAATGGTATGTGCCCCTCGCCGTGATCGGCCTTGCGCTCGTGCGCGGCGTCGCGCAATACGCGTCGGGCTATCTGCTGTCGTATGTATCGAATCGCATCCTGCTGGACCTGCGGCTCAGCATGTTCAACCGGATGATCCACAGCAGCGTCGCGTTCTTCCAGCGCGAGACGGCGAGCACGGTGATCAACGCGATCGTCTTCGAGGTCAACCAGATCCTGAACGTACTGACGGGCGTGATGGTCACGCTCGTGCGCGATTCGCTGACCGTGCTGTTCCTGCTCGGCTACCTGTTCTATCTGAACTGGCGTCTGACGCTGATCGTCGCGGTGCTGCTGCCCGGCATCGGCTGGCTCGTCGGCAAGATCAACCGCCGGCTGCGCCGCCTGAACCGCGAGCATCAGACACTGACCAACGAGCTGTCGTACGTCGTCGAAGAGACGGTGGGCGGCTACAAGGTCGTCAAGGTGCACAACGGCGAGCAGTACGAGACCGACCGCTTCACGCAGATGAGCAAGCGCCTGCGCGGCTACTCGATGCGGATGACGGTGTCGGGCGGTCTCGCGCAGCCGCTCACGCAGTTTCTGGCGTCGATCGCGCTGGCCGTCGTGATCACGATCGCCGTCGTGCAGTCGTCGCACGACCAGACGACGGTAGGCGGCTTCGTCGCGTTCGTCACGTCGATGTTGCTCATCATTTCGCCCCTCAAGCATCTGATGGACGTGAACCAGCCCCTGCAGCGGGGCATGACGGCGGCGGAACTGATTTTCGGGCTGATCGACGAGCCGTCGGAGCCCGAAGGCGGCGGCCGCAAGCTCGAGCGCTCGTTGGGCGAGGTCGAGTTCCGCGACGTGTCGTTCATGTACGGTGCAAGCGGTCCGATGCAGCGCCAAACGCTCGACCGCGTGTCGTTCAAGGTCGCGCCGGGCGAGATGGTCGCGCTCGCGGGGCCGTCGGGCAGCGGCAAGACCACGCTCGTGAATCTGCTGCCGCGCTTCTTCGATCCGAGCAGCGGCGAAGTGCTCGTCGACGGCGTCGCGCTGCCCGAATACGGCATTCACGACTTGCGCAGCCAGATCGCGATGGTGAGCCAGGACGTGGTGCTCTTCAACGACACGATTGCGAACAACGTCGCGTACGGCCAGACGGCGGACGCCGAGCGCGTCAAGGCCGCGTTGCGCGCGGCGAACCTCTGGGACACCGTGGCCGCGATGCCGAACGGCATCGACACCTTGATCGGCGACAACGGCATGATGCTGTCGGGCGGCCAGCGCCAGCGTCTGGCCATTGCGCGCGCGGTCTACAAGGACGCGCCTATCCTGATCCTCGACGAAGCCACCTCGGCGCTCGATTCCGAATCCGAGCGTCACGTGCAGGCCGCGCTCGAAACGCTGATGAAGGGCCGCACGACGCTCGTGATCGCGCACCGCCTGTCGACCATCGAACGCGCGGACCGCATTCTCGTGCTCGACGCCGGGCGTATCGTCGAGCGCGGCAGCCATCGCGAGCTGCTGGCGCAAAACGGGCTGTACGCGCACCTGCATCGGATCCAGTTCCAGCAGCACGCGGCGTGAGCATCCCGGGCTAGACATACGACACCGAGAAATCCCGCGACGCGCGCGGGTTCGTCCGCCGCCGCGCTGCGTCCCGTGCAGGCGGCGACCATTCAGACAGACGGCATGATTCACATCTTCAACGGCTTTCACAATCCGAATGGCGGCAGCGAGCAGGAGGCGCTGCGTCTGTACGAACTGCTGCGCGGCAAGAGCGAAGTGCAGCTCTGGAGCACGTCGTCGCGAACATCGAGCGAACTGTCGGCGGCGTATCCTATCCGGCGTCTTGCGCCGCTCAAGGCGAGTCTGCCGCGCGGCGGCACCTGGGTGTTCGTCGGCGCGCACTGGCGCAACCGCGTCTGGCCGTATCTGGCGGGACGTCCCGAGCGGCTCGTGTACGTGTTCAACACGTTTCATCCGAAGCTGCTTGCGTTGACGTCGTCGCCACCGCCGCTGTTGCGCTGGCCGGCGACAGAGTTCGTGCTGATTTCGTCGTTTCAGGCGCAGTTGCTGGGCGTGAAGGGCGAGATCCAGCCGTCGCCGATCGATATCGAACGCTTCGCGCCGCGCGCGCGCGAAGCGCATGAGCGGCCGGTGATCGGACGTCTGAGCCGCGATACGGCCGACAAGCATCATCCCGACGATATCGCCGTCTACAAGACGCTCGTTGCACGCGGCTGCAAGCTGCTGCTGCAAGGCGCGACGACGCTGACGGGCGCGCTGCCGACGGGCGACGCAATCCGCCTGCTGCCCGAGGGCGCCATGAGTGCGCCCGACTTTCTGCACGAGCTCGACATCTTCTATTACCGCACGGGCGAGCACGTCGAGACGTTCGGCCGCGTGGTGCTCGAAGCGATGGCGTGCGGCCTGCCCGTCGTGTGTCACAGGCATGGGGGCTACGCGGACGTGATCCGTCACGGCGAGAACGGCTATCTGTTCGATACGTCGGACGAAGCGCTGGCGATTCTCGATCAACTCGTCGCGCAGCCGGAACTGCGCGCGAGCATCGGCGGGGCGGCGCGCAGGACCGTCGAGCAGCTCTATTCGCCGCAGGCGCTCGCGGCGCGCACCGCCTTCTATCTGGGCCGCGGCGCGCGCTGAGAGGCCGCCTTGCGACGTTCGCCCCGCGGCGTACCGATGCTTGCATTCGCGACCCACGTGCAACCTGTTCGTTCGTGCGACAGCCATGAGATGATGGCGGCGGATGTGGGTGCGGACCGTCGCAAAGAGGCAGAAGACGGGCGCACGAGGCAGGATTCAAGCAGGCGGTAATCACACGATCACCATAAGGCACCGGCCAACAAAGGCCGGGCCGCGACGCAGCGAGCCCAGAGGGGTCCACGGCTACGCGAGCGCGTTTCGTCAATGAGAGTTGAAGCACACATGCAACACCGTACAAAAGATTCGTATCCGTTGATCGTGGCGCGAACTTTCGCGCTCGTCGCGCTGTTTGCTATTCCGTTGTCCACGGCGGGCGTCAATATCGCCGCGACGCTGTTCGCGGTTTGCGCGCTGCTGTCGCCGGAAGTGTGGCGCAACTGGCGGGCGATCTTCACGGACCGCGTGAGCGTCGCTGCGCTGCTGCTCGCGGCTGCGCTGACGTTGAGCCTCGCGTGGACGACGGCCGATCGCATGCATGCGTTCGACTTCCTGATGAAGTATCGCAAGCTGATCTATTTGCCGCTGCTGATGCTGACGTTCCGCGATTGCCGCACGACGGCCTGGACAACAGCCGCGAAGTGGGCGTTGTTCGGCGCGCTGACCTTTGCGCTGCTGCTGTCGTGTTCGAACTGGCTCGGCTTGACGTCGATCGGGCCGTGGCATTCGAATGTCGACCCGATCCGTAAAGCGTGGGTCTTCAAGGACCACATCGCGGCGGGCATCATGACGGCGCTGCTTTTCTATCTGGCGCTGAACTTCGCGCACCACGCGCGCGCGCTGGCCGCCAAGGTTGCGCTGTACGCCGTCGCGTTTCTCGCGATCGTCAACGAGCTGCTGATGATGCAGGGGCGCACGGGGCAGGTCATTGCAATTCTCTTTATCGCGATCTACGTCATGACGTACTTCGTGTCGCTGCGCAGCGTGAAGCCGTGGGTGCGCTGGAGCAGCGGGCTCGCGCTGCTGGCTATCGCGTGTGGCCTCGTGTACGCCGCGCTGCATTCGCACGGCTCGCGGCTCGCCGAAACGCATGAGGAAATCAGCGCGTACGAGACGTCCAACAAGAATACGTCGATGGGTGTGCGGATCGTGTTCTACCGGCGCAGCCTTGAACTGATGGCCGAGCGCCCCGTGATCGGTCACGGCGTGGGCACGGTGCAGGAGGAATTCGACGCGTACGCGCGCAATCACACGGGCGCCGCGGCCGCGACGGCGGGCAACCCGCATAACGAGTTCCTGCTGATGGGTATTCAGCTGGGCGCGCTCGGCATTGCGCTGTTCGTGTTCCTGCTCGTGCAGATCGGCCGGTCCGCGCTCGAACTGCGCGGGCCGGCGCGCACGATCGTCCTTGCTTATCTGTTTGCCTTTACAGTCGGCTGTTTTGCGAACTCACTATTGCTCAACTTTACCGAAGGGAATCTGTTCATCTTTCTCGTCGGAATTTTCCTGAGCTGTCGCAAAGGCACCCCGACGGTTCTCGAAGGGCGCGCAAACCAATAAGTCTTCGCCAAACGCATCGCGCCCGCGTTCAGACTCCGCTCGTCACGAGCGACAGCACCGACAGATCGGGATGGGTGCCGTCGACGATGCTCTTGCCGATATGCACGGACTCGTAGAGCGCATCGTCGAACGTCTTGAACGACTCTTCGCCATCGGCGTGAAACGGCACCGTGTGGCCGGGCAGCTTCGGATTCGCGCCCGGATGGCACACGTAGCCGACATACGTGTAGCGCTCGCTGCCTTCCTTCAGTGACGGCGCGACGTGAATCTCGAAGCCTTCATAGTCGACTTGCTGCCAGCTCAGGGTTGCGGCGTCGTCGGGCATGATTGCCTCCGTGCGGGCGGCGAGTCGGCGGCCGGGTGACGGCGGCTGACGCTTGCCGCATGTCGGCGCCGCAGCGGGCGGCGCGCTTCGATGAGTGAAAAAATCGGCGTGCGTTGAACGACGGGCGGCGATGACTGCCGGCTCAATGCCGATGCCGCAGGCGCTCCCACCAGCGATGTCCGTCGAAGCGTCCCAGCGCGCGGTCGCGATTGTGATGCTCGCGCCTCAACTGATGCGACAGCAGCGTCGCGATGACCGCCAGCACGACGATGCCGACGATGATGCCCACCATTGATTCAGCCATGGCAGCCTCCGTCTATTGCAACTGCATACGGAAAGTCTAGTTGATTTGCCGGAACAGGGCGGCGGCAACGGGCGTGCGGCGCGTGCGGCCGGCCGCCCGATCAATCTCTGTAACCTCTACACGGAAGCCATTGAAAATTCGTATGGCCGCCGATGGGAAGCGGATTGCCCAGCTCAGTTTTCGTCGTCGGAAAGCAGTGCTTCGAGGCCGAACAGCCACGCAATGCCGACGGTCAGGTAGCCTGCCAGCGAGCCCTTTGCCAGAACGTTGGCCTCTTGCCGCGTCGCGGCGCAGGGCCCGTCGTAGCAAGGGTCCGGCAGCGTAGTCGGGTCGTTGTTGAAGTCGTTGTAGTCGTATTGTTCGGAGCGCATGTCGCCTCCCGCGTGCGGTGTCGAATGCGTTAAAGCAATCGATGTGCCAGAGGAGGACTTGAAAGGGTTGATCGACAACCCTTGATTCGGCTTGATTACGGGTAAGCCCCTACATCAGCACGATGTCGTACTGTTCCTGGCTCAGGTTCGATTCGACTTGCAACGACACCGGCTTGCCGATGAAATCGATCAGCATTGCCAGATGTTGGGATTCTTCTTCGAGAAACAGATCGATCACCTGCTGCGAAGCCACCACTCGAAACTCGCGCGGATTGAATTGGCGCGACTCGCGCAGGATTTCGCGCAGCACGTCGTAGCAAACGGTGCGCGCCGTCTTGACCTGGCCTTTTCCCTGGCAGACGGGGCAGGGCTCGCACAGCACGTGCGCGAGCGATTCGCGCGTGCGCTTTCTCGTCATCTCTACCAGCCCGAGTTGCGAGAAGCCATTGACCGTCACGCGCGTGCGGTCGCGCGAGAGTGCTTTTTTCAGCTCGCCTAGCACCTGGTCGCGGTGCTCGGCGTTCTCCATGTCGATGAAGTCGATGATGATCACGCCGCCCAGATTGCGCAGCCGCAGTTGGCGAGCGATCGTATGCGCGGCTTCGAGATTGGTCTTGAAGATCGTGTCGTCGAAATTGCGTGCGCCGACGTAGCCGCCCGTATTCACGTCGATGGTGGTCATGGCTTCCGTCTGGTCGATCACCAGATAGCCGCCCGACTTCAGGTCGACGCGCCGCGACAGCGCGCGCTGGATCTCCGTTTCGATGTTGTACAGATCGAAAAGCGGCCGCTCGCCCGTGTAGTGATGCAGCTTCGACGACACGGCGGGCGTGAACTCCGCCGCGAACTCGGCGAGCATCTGGAATGTTTCGCGCGAGTCGACCTGGATGCGCGTGGTTTCGTCGTTGACGAAATCGCGCAGCACGCGCTGCGCGAGATTCAGATCCTGATAGAGCAGGCTGGTGGGCGGCATGCGCTGCGCCTGCGACAGTATCGTCGCCCAGGTCTTGCGCAGATACGCGACGTCGCCGGCCAGTTCTTCGCTCGTCGCGTCTTCCGCGATGGTGCGAACGATGTAGCCGCCTTTCTCGTCGACAGGCAGCACCGACGTGAGCCGCGCGCGCACGGCCTCGCGTTCGGCTTCGCTTTCGATTTTCTGCGAGATGCCGATATGCGGTTCCTGCGGCAGATAAACGAGTGTGCGACCCGCGATGCTCACCTGCGTGGAGAGCCGCGCGCCCTTGGTGCCGATCGGGTCCTTGACGACCTGGACCATCAGCGTTTGTCCTTCGAAGACGATCTTCTCGATGGGCTGGTGCGGCACGGGCTGCTGGGTTTCGCCTGCGATCCGCGGGTGCCAGATATCGGCGACATGCAGAAACGCCGCGCGCTCGAGACCGATATCGATGAACGCGGATTGCATGCCCGGAAGGACGCGCACGACCTTGCCGAGATAGACATTGCCGACGCGCCCGCGGGACAGCGTGCGTTCGACGTGAAGTTCCTGCACTGCGCCTTGCTGGACCAACGCGACGCGCGTCTCCTGGGGCGTCACGTTAATCAGGATTTCTTCGTTCATGGTGTTGTTCTAGAAGTCGATGCGCGCTGCGCGTAGAAGGGCAGCGGTTTCAAACAATGGCAAACCCATGATACCTGAATAGGACCCGTCGATATGCTCGATGAACTCCGCCGCGCGCCCCTGAATGCCATATGCGCCCGCCTTGCCGAGCGGTTCGCCGCTTGACGCGTAGCGGCGCAGCGCATCGCTTTGCACTGCAGCAAATCGCACGCGCGACACGCAAAGCGCGGGTTCGAGCAACTCGCCTTGCGCATTGACGACGGCCACGGACGTGAGCACTTCATGGTCGCGGCCAGCAAGACGCGTGAGCATCGCGACGGCGTCGTCCGTATCGACGGGCTTGCCGAGAATCGCGTCGTCGATCGTGACGGTTGTATCGGCAACGAGAATGGGCGCGTTCGCATGGCCGCCCGCGACGAGCCGCGCGCGAGCCGCCTGCGCCTTCGCGACGCACACGCGCATCACGTAATCATGCGCGCGCTCGCCGGGCAATTCGGTTTCGAGCGCTTCGGCGTCTTCATCGGGGCGCGGCAGCAGCAGTTCGAAGCGCACGCCGAGCTGCGTCAGCAACTCCTGACGACGCGGACTTTGCGACGCGAGATAGACGAACGGAAACGCGGCAGTGGACGGGTGGTTCATGGTCGGTCTTGATCGAAGATGAAAAGCGCGGCTTGCGCGAGTCGACGAGCCGGCGAGTGGTGACGAGCGTAACAGACGAGGCGGGCGCCGCGCACCTGGCCATTCGGCCAGGTTGTTCGCCACGATGCGCGGCCCGAAGATAAGGGCGTGTTCCGGCCCGAGGTTCCGGTCCGACATCAAGCTCGAGATAAGCCCGAGGTCAAGCCCGATGATATGGATGATTTTGCGTGATGGTCCACGCGCGATACAACTGTTCGGCCAGCAGCACGCGGACCATCGCGTGCGGCAGCGTGAGGCTCGACACGCGCAGCATCATGTCGGCGCGCGCCTTCAGTTCGGGGTCGAGTCCATCGGCGCCGCCGATCAGGAACGCGACGTCGCGTCCATCCTGCTGCCACGAGGGCAGGGCGGTGGCGAGCTGCATCGTGGTCCAGTCCTTGCCGCGTTCGTCGAGCGCGACGATGCGCGCGTTCCTTGGCAGTGCTGCTTCAATCTTCTGCCGCTCGGCGGCCATCACGCTTTCGGCGGAGCGGCCCGACGAGCGCTGCTCGGGCTTGATCTCGCGCAGTTCGATGCGCAGCTCGGGCGGCATGCGCTTCGCGTACTCGTCGAAGCCCGTGGCAATCCAGTCCGGCATCTTGTGGCCGACAGCGAGGATATGCAGTTTCATCGTCGAGCTAGAGCCGGGTCAGAGCCGCACGCGGCGGGCCGCGCCAATCCGCGCGTGAGCACAGGCGGAGTCACGAGCGGCGGCGAGCCGGCGCCTTGCGCGCAGGGCGTGCAACAGGCGCTTCGTCTTCGTCCTCGTCGTCGAGCGGTTCGGACGGGCGGGCGCCTCCAAACGGATTCGGCGTGGACAGCTTCACGCGCACGGGTTTGTCGCCCCAGATTTCTTCGAGGTTGTAGTACTGGCGCAGCGCCGGCTGCAGGATGTGCACGACGGCATCGCCGCAGTCCACCAGCACCCATTCGCCGATGTCTTCGCCTTCCGTACTGACGATGTCGCCGCCCGCTTCCTTGACCTTCTCGCGCACGCTCGATGCGAGCGCCTTGGTTTGGCGGTTCGAGGTGCCGCTCGCGACGATCACGCGGTCGAACAGCTCGGTCAGATGGGTGGTGTTGAATACCCGGATGTCTTGCGCCTTGACGTCTTCGAGTCCGTCGACGATCGCGCGTTGCAGCTTGCGTATATCCATGTGGTTACCGATGGTACAGATGATGTTGAACAATATAGTCCCACACAGCGGCGGGGACATGATTCTGCGCGGATTCGCCGTTGCCGGCGGGTGTGTCCGCGTGGTTGTCGAGCGACGCGCGCAGGTGCGCGCGAATGTCGGTGGCCGATACGTCGAATGCCAGCGACGTGTCGACGAGCAGATGACCGGCGGGTGTCGCCTGCAGCACGTCGGCGCCTGCCGCGCGCTGCGCCATCGCCGCTGCCACGGCGGGCGGCACCGCCTTTACATCGAAGCCCGGACGCGTCGCCGCGGCGATGTGCGCGTAGTCGAAAAGGTGCTGCCAGTCATGCCAGGTGTCGAGCCGCACCAGTTGATCCGCGCCGACCAACAGCGAAATGGACACCTCCGCGCCTTCCCGCTCGCGCCAGCGCCGCAGCGTTTCGACGGTGTACGTGGGCCCATCGTGCTCGATTTCGTCCGTGGCGACCTGAACCGTCGTGCCAGGCAGCTTCAGCGACGCCGCAGCGGCGCGCGTCATCGCGAGCCGGTGTTCGGCGGCCGATACATCTGCTTTCTGCCACGGCTGGCCAGCCGGCATCAGGACGAGTTCGGTCAGATTGAGCGCGTCGGCGAAACGTCGTGCCAGCGCAAGGTGGCCGTCGTGGATCGGGTCGAACGTGCCCCCGAGTATGCCGATGCGCCGGCGCAGCGCCCGTCGTTCGACGGCGGGCTTGGCGACGGGCCTGGCGACGGATTGAGCGGTCGGATTCAGTTGCGGTTCCTTTGCCTGTCAAGTAGCACGGGTGCGGCGCGGCAGCACGCGTCAGATCCACTCGCGCGGCACGAGAAAGTCGCTATACAGGCGCGCTTCCGGTGTGCCCGGCTCAGGCTGCCAGTCGTAGCGCCAATTTACGACG
>BBSL01000099.1 GCA_001319865.1 Burkholderia sp. E7m39
ATGGGTAGGTACGCGTTCAGGAACGCATCGCCAACGCTTTTGACCATTGCGAACGACTGCCCGAATCCCGGCTCTGCGTAGTCGTCGAAGAAAATTCCGCCGATTCCGCGCGGCTCGTTGCGGTGCTTCAGGAAAAATAGTCATCGCACCAGCGCTTGAAGCGCGGGTACAGGTCGTCGCCGTAGGGCTGCAGCGCGTCGCGGCAGATGCGGTGAAAGTGCTGCGCATCTTCCTCGAAGCCGTAATACGGCGTCAGATCCATTCCGCCGCCGAACCAGAACACGGGCGCTTCGCCCGCTTTCGTCGCGACAAGCAGGCGCACGTTCATATGGACGGTGGGGCAGTACGGATTGCGCGGATGCAGCACCAGCGACACACCCATGGCCTCGAAACCCCGGCCCGCCAGTTGCGGGCGCAGCGCGCTTGCCGAACCGGGCAGGGCGTCGCCTTGCACGTCCGAGAAACCGATGCCCGCCCGCTCGAAGAATCCGCCGCCTTCGAGAATGCGGGTGCAGCCGCCGCCGCGCAGCTTGCCGCCGGGCGCGCGCTGCCAGCTATCGGTGACGAACGGCGTGCCGTCGAACGCACCGAGCGTGTCGGCAATCTGCGTCTGCAGGCCTTGCAGCCAGGTGCGGACGGTCTGCGTGTCGAGGGCGTCGTGAATCGGATCGGTCATGGTGTGTGGGGCGCGGCGTGCTCGAAGCACGTCCGCGGTTCAGACTCAGTGGAGCGGAGCAGGACGCCTGCAAGGGCGCGCGCGACACATGTTCTTTCGGTCGCCGGGATTCGTCGCCGTATAAAACTGCGACCGGCCGCCGACGGGTCCAAGTGTAGCGCTGGTCCCGCGATATAGTCCCGAAGGGCCGTTCCAGCGTCGCGGGCACGCGCACAGACCGCCGCGCCCGCTGGCGCGGCGCACCGGCGGCCGCGTTTAACCGTGTTTGCGGTTGGCCGCGCGATACCCGATGTCGCGGCGATACTGCATGCCGTCGAACGAAATGTGGTTGATTGCTTCATACGCGACCGACTGCGCGCTGCGCACGGAATCGGCCAACCCGACGACGCACAGCACGCGTCCGCCCGACGTCGTCAGCTTGCCGTCGGTGAGGGTGGTGCCCGCGTGGAACGTCACCGCATCTGCCGTTTCGGCCGGAATGCCGCTGATGAAGTCGCCCTTGCGCGGCGCGTCGGGATAGTTGTGCGCGGCCAGCACGACGCCCAGCGCCGTGCGGCGGTCCCATTCGAGTTCGACGGTATCGAGCGTGCCCGCAATGGCCTGCTCGACGACCTTCGAGAAGTCACCCTTCAGGCGCGCCATGATCGGCTGCGTCTCGGGGTCGCCCATTCGGCAGTTGAATTCGAGCGTCTTGGGCGTGCCCTGCGCGTCGATCATCAGTCCCGCATACAGGAAGCCTGTGAAGCGGATACCTTCCTTTTCCATGCCGCGCACCGTCGGCAGGATGATTTCGCGCATCACGCGAGCGTGCAGTTGCGGCGTGACGATGGGCGCGGGCGAATAGGCGCCCATGCCGCCCGTGTTCGGGCCCTGATCGCCGTCGAGCAGCCGTTTGTGGTCCTGGCTCGACGCCAGCGCCAGCACGTTCTTGCCGTCCACCATCACGATGAAGCTCGCTTCCTCGCCTGTCAGGAACTCCTCGATCACGACGCGCGCGCCCGCGTCACCGAGCTTGTTGTCCGACAGCATCATGTCGACGGCGGCGTGCGCCTCTTCGAGCGTCTGCGCGACCACCACGCCCTTGCCGGCCGCGAGGCCGTCGGCCTTGATCACGATGGGCGCGCCCTTGGCGTCGATGTAGGCGTGCGCGGCCGCGACGTCGGAGAACGTTTCGTATTCGGCCGTCGGAATCGCGTGACGCTTCATGAACGCCTTCGCGAAATCCTTCGAGCTTTCGAGCTGCGCGGCTTCCCGCGTCGGGCCGAAAATCTTCAGGCCGCGTGCGCGGAAGATGTTGACGATGCCCGCCGCGAGCGGCTGCTCGGGGCCGACCAGCGTGAACGCGATCTGTTCTTTCTCGACGAAGTCTGCGAGCGCGTGCGGATCGGTGATGCCAACGTTGAGCAGGCGGCTGTCCTGCGCGGTGCCGCCGTTGCCGGGCGCCACATAGACGAGCTGCACGCGTGGCGATTGCGCGAGCTTCCATGCGAGCGCGTGCTCGCGGCCGCCGGAACCGACGACGAGTAACTTCATGTGATTCCCCGAATGCTAAAAACCATGAACAGCCCGCAAAGCGGCGCGAGCCGTGGATATCCGTCCTTACTTTCGCACGCTGCACGCGCGCTGCCGGTGACGCAGGCCACCAGGCGGGACACCGGACCGAAACATGCGGTGCGAAACGTTGCGCAAGACGTCGCGCGACAAGCGTTGGCAACCGCGGCCGCGCACATCGCGGCGATGCGAACCGCGCGCTCGCTCACGCAAACACGCCCGCGAGGCGAGCCGCAAGCGCGCGGCGAATGCAGGGAGCAGCGCAGCGACTGCCTGGATGCGGATACAGACCGGGAACCAGGCGGCGCGCTCACTCCCGCCTCATTCGTCGGCGATTGCCGCGTTTGTATGGACTTCCTGCACGTCGTCC
>BBSL01000100.1 GCA_001319865.1 Burkholderia sp. E7m39
GCCCGTGAATTCGACTTCCGTTTGTGGCTTCATCGTCACTTCCGCGAGTTCCGCCTTGAAGCCGGCAGCTTCGAGCGCGGCCTTGACCTTCGGGAAATCGTTCGGCGGGCAGACAACTTCGATGCTGCCGTCGTCGTTCGGGACGACGTCGTCGGCACCCGCTTCGAGCGCGGCTTCCATCAGCTTGTCTTCGGGCGTGCCCGGCGCGAACAGGAACTGGCCGACGTGATCGAACATGAACGACACCGAGCCGTCCGTGCCCATGTTGCCGCCGAACTTCGAAAACGCGTGGCGCACTTCGGCGACGGTGCGGGTGCGGTTGTCCGTCATCGTGTCGACAATGATCGCCGCGCCGCCAATGCCGTAGCCTTCGTAGCGGATTTCCTCGTAGCTCGCGCCGTCCACGCCGCCCACGCCGCGCTGAATGGCGCGGTTGACGTTGTCTTTCGGCATGTTGGCGTCGTACGCCTTGTCGACGGCGAGCCGCAGACGCGGGTTCGAGTCGATGTCGCCGCCGCCCATGCGCGCCGCGACCTGGATTTCCTTGATGAGCCGCGTCCAGATCTTGCCTTTCTTGGCATCGGCCGCTGCTTTCTTATGCTTGATGTTGGCCCATTTCGAATGACCCGCCATACCTTTCTCCGTCGCGTGCGCCAGCGGGGCGCGCGCATAGTGCAAATGTCGTTGCGTTTGTCGGGCGGCGCGCTGTGCATTCGCGCTCGCGCTCCGATGTCAGTCTGGTCGCACCCTGATGCCGCAGCGGCGCAAAAACCGTGCGCGTTGCGGCCCCCGGTCTTGCCCGCGTGCATCGAAAGACGGAAACGTCGTGCTGGCATCGCGCGAACGGGTGCCCGTCATGGGCGCCGATCGCCGGAGGCCGATGAGGGAACGAAGCGGACGGTGAGGCCACGAGGCGATGCCTGCAGGGTGTGCCGCTCGATGAGCGGATTCGAATTTTACCATGCCGGCCGCATGCGGCAGAAGGGACGGGCGCGTCGGCGCAGCAGGCTGGCGGATGCGGAAAGGGTCGCGGGCGGGTAGCGGCTGGCGCGGGATCGACGCGATCTAGGGGGGCGGCATCGCGGCGAAGCACCCGAACAGCAAAGCCGCCAGACCATTGAGGGATCAAAGCGCCAGATCAGGCGGGTCGGCCGGAACGGGCGCTGACAGAGCCGGAAAGTGGAGCGCGGGACGACAGCCACACGTGGCGATTCGCCGCGAACGCGGCGGCGTCCGCCGGTTTCAGTTCTTCGTGCCGAACAGGCGGTCGCCCGCGTCGCCGAGGCCAGGGATGATGTACGCGTGCTCGTTCAGATGCGAATCGAGCGACGCGACGTACAGCTTGACGTCCGGGTGCGCGTCCTGGAACACCTGCACGCCTTCCGGGGCGGCGACGAGCGCGAGGAACGAAATGTTCTCGCCCGCCACGCCCCGCCGCTTGAGCACGTCGATGGCATGCACGGCCGAATAACCCGTCGCGACCATCGGATCGCACAGGATGAAGATGCGGTCCTCCAGGTCGGGCAGCCGCACGAGATATTCGACAGGCCGGTGGTCGTCGTCGCGATACACGCCGATATGGCCGACGCGCGCCGACGGAATCAGCTCCAGCAGCCCGTCTGACATCCCGACGCCTGCACGCAGCACAGGCACGATCGCGAGCTTTTTGCCGGCGATCACGGGCGCGTCGATGTCGACGAGCGGCGTGCTCACGCGGCGCGTCGTCATCGGCAGGTTGCGGGTGATTTCATAGCCCATCAGCAGTGTGATCTCGCGCAGGAGTTCGCGGAACGTCCGCGTGGACGTGTCGCGGTCGCGCATGTGCGACAGCTTGTGCTGGATCAGCGGGTGATCGAGGATGAAAAGATTGGGAAAACGGCTGTCCTGAGTCATGACGTGACGCCTCGCGGCGATAAATGGGCTGTACTGTCGACGGGCGGCGCGAATCCGACGGCCGCGCCATGCCCGCGAGTTTACCGGAAGGGCGGCGCGACCAGGCCCGTCGATATCGAAAGCGGCTTTGAAAGCGGTTCACAGCGAGCCTCGGCAGCGCAGCGTCGATTCTTCTAGAATCGGGGGACAGTTGACCGACCCGGCGCAACGCGCAGCCATGCCCGACGCGCGGCGCGCACCCCATCAGCACAAGTAAAAGGACAAGCACATGGATTTGGGAATCGCAGGAAAGACCGCGCTCGTGTGCGCGGCGAGCAAGGGACTGGGGCGCGGCTGCGCCGAGGCGCTCGCGGCCGAGGGCGTGAACGTGACGATCGTCGCGCGCACGCCCGAGACGCTCGAGGCCACGGCCGCGGATATCCGCGCGAAGACGGGTGTCGACGTGAAGGCCGTGGCCTGCGACATCACCACGCCGGAAGGCCGCGCCGCGGCGCTCGCCGCGTGCCCGCAGCCGGACATTCTCGTCAACAACGCGGGCGGGCCGCCGCCGGGCGATTTCCGCACCTTCACGCACGACGACTGGATTCGCGCGCTCGAAGCCAACATGCTGACGCCGATCGAGCTGATCCGCGCGACCATCGACAGCATGATTTCGCGCGGTTACGGACGCGTGGTGAACATTACGAGTTCGTCGGTGAAGGCGCCCATCGACGTGCTCGGTCTGTCGAACGGCGCGCGCTCGGGCTTGACGGGCTTTGTCGCGGGCGTCGCGCGCAAGGTCGCGCCGAACGGCGTGACGATCAACAATCTGCTGCCGGGACTGTTCGACACCGACCGTATCGCCGTGACGTTCGAGGCGTCGGCGAAGTCGCAGAATATTTCCGTCGACGAAGCGCGCAAGCAGCGCATGGCGACGATTCCCGCGCGGCGCTTCGGCACGCCCGACGAGTTCGGCCGCGCGTGCGCGTTCCTGTGCAGCGTACACGCGGGCTACATCACCGGGCAGAACTGGCTGATCGACGGCGGCGCTTATCCCGGCACGTACTGACGCGCGAGCGTCAACGCCACAAAACAATCACTACACACGACGGCATCACAAGAGGAGCAACGAAATGGCAACACGCGTCGCGCTGATCGCGCACGATCACAAGAAGGACGACATCGTCAGGCTGGCGGGCGAGTATGTTGATACGCTCGCGCGCTGCGAGCTGATCGCGACGGGCACGACGGGTTCGCGCATCACCGATGCGCACGGCCTGAAGGTCGAACGCATGCTGTCGGGCCCGCACGGCGGCGACCTGCAAATCGGCGCGCAGCTGGCCGAGGGCCGCGTCGACATGGTGATCTTCCTGCGCGATCCGATGACGCCGCAGCCGCACGAACCGGACATCAACGCGCTCGTGCGCGCGTGCGACGTCCACAATGTGCCGTGCGCGACGAATATCTCGACGGCGCGGATGATCCTCGACGGACTGACGCTGCGGCTTGCGCAGCCGCTCTGACGGCGCGGCTTTCATCCGCGCGTACACGACAACCACGCAACGAACGAATCTGGAGACGACATGGCCAAGGCAATTCGATTCGACAAGACAGGCGGCCCCGAAGTGATGAAGTGGGTCGACGTCGAGGTGGGCGAGCCGGGCAACGGCGAAATCCGCATCAAGCAGCATGCGGTCGGCCTGAACTATATCGACGTGTATTTCCGCACGGGTCTGTACCCGCTGCCGCTGCCGGGCGGTCTCGGCATGGAGGCGGCGGGCGAGGTGGTCGCCGTCGGCGCGGGCGTGACGGACCTCAAGGCGGGCGACCGCGTCGCCTATGTCGCGCGGCCGCCGGGCGCGTACGCGCAGGAGCGCGTGCTGCCCGCCGCGCAGGTGGTGAAGCTGCCCGACGCGATCGGCTATGAAGAGGCCGCGTCGGTGATGCTGCAGGGGCTGACGGCGCAATACCTGTTGCGCCGCACGTACCCCGTGAAGGCGGGCGACACGATCCTGATCCAGGCGGCCGCGGGCGGCGTGGGGCTGCTCGTGTGCCAGTGGGCGAAGGCGCTCGGCGCAACGGTGATCGGCACGGTCGGTTCCGACGAGAAAGCGGAGATCGCGAAGGCGCACGGCTGCGATCATCCCATTGTCTATACGCGCGAAAACTTCACGAAGCGCGTGCGCGAAATCACCAACGGCGCGGGCGTGCCCGTCGTGTACGACTCGATCGGCAAGGACACGTTTACGGCGTCGCTCGACTGCCTCGCGCCGCTCGGCATGTTCGTGAGTTTCGGTAATGCGTCCGGGCCGCTGCCGCCCATCGATTCGTCGGAGTTCGCCGGGCGCGGTTCGCTGTTCTTCACGCGTCCGACCCTCTTCACCTACATGGGCAAGCGCAGCGACTACGACGCGATGGCGGCCGAACTGTTCGACGTGATCGCATCGGGCAAGGTGAAAACGAGCATCAACCAGCGTTATGCGCTCGCCGATGTCGGCAAGGCGCACGCGGATCTCGAGGCGCGCAGGACGACGGGATCGACGGTTCTGCTGCCGTAAGAGCGCCGCACGCAACAGGCGCAAGCAGCAACCCTCCGCAGCAACGCTCCGCAGCAACGCTCCGCAGCAACGCTCCGCAGCAACGCTCCGAGAAGGCCGCTTCACGCGACGTGAAGCGGCCTTTTTCGTTCGCGCCGTTTACGCGTTTTTTACGTCCCTCCCTCCATCTTTGACCAGCCGTTTATGCCGATGGGCATAACGTTCGGGACATCCATCGCCCAACAAATGGAGAACATGAAATGGATGTGCTGTACGTCGGGGGCATCGCGCTGTTCGCTGCGCTGACCTTTGGATTGATCGCCGGATGCGAGAAGCTGACGCGCTACGGCCGTGGTCAGGGAGCACGCTCATGAACTGGGTCCTCTGGCTATCGGGAGCGGCGACCGTGCTGCTGTTCGTCTATCTCGTCTATGCGCTGCTGCGCGCGGAGGACATTGAATGAACCTCAACAATGTCCTGCAGCCGGCGTTTTTTATCGTCGTGCTGCTCGCGGCCGCCGTGCCCGTTTCGCGCTATCTCACGCGCGTGATGGACGGCAGTTCGCGCGTCGTCAAGCTGGGTGGTCCGATCGAGCGGCTGCTCTATCGTCTCGCCGGCGTCGACCCGTCGCACGAAATGGGCTGGAAGCACTATGCGGTCGCGACGATCGCCTTCAACCTGCTCGGCGTCGCGTTCCTTTACGTGCTTTTGCGCGTACAAGTCTGGCTGCCCGCCAATCCGCAGCAGTTCAGCGCGATGACCGTCGACGGCGCGTTCAACACGGCGATCAGTTTCGTCACCAACACGAACTGGCAAGACTACTCGGGCGAGCAGACGCTGAGCTATCTGACGCAGATGCTCGGCCTCACGGTGCAGAACTTCCTGTCGGCGGCAACGGGTATCGTCGTCGTGATCGCGCTGGTGCGCGGCTTCGCGCGGCACACCGCACAGACCATCGGCAACTTCTGGGTCGACATCACGCGCGTGACGCTCTACGTGCTGTTGCCGATGTCGATGATCGTCGCGGCTATCTTCATGAGCCAGGGCGTGATCCAGAACTTCAAGTCGTATGAAGACGTGCCGACGCTGCAGACCACCACGTACTCCGCGCCGAAGACGGATGCGCAGGGCAACGCCGTAAAGGACGCGAAGGGCAACCCGGTGATGGTCGACACGCCCGTGAAGACCCAGACGATCGCGATGGGCCCCGTCGCTTCGCAGGAAGCGATCAAGATGCTCGGCACCAACGGCGGCGGCTTCTTCAACGGCAACTCCGCGCATCCGTTCGAGAACCCGACGCCGTTCTCGAACTTCGTGCAGATCTTCTCGATTCTGATCATTCCCGCCGCGCTGTGTCTCGTGTTCGGCCGCGTGATCGGCGACCGCAAGCAGGGCGTGGCCGTGCTCGCCGTGATGACGATCGCGTTTGCCGTGTGCATTGCCGGCGAGATCGGCGCCGAGCAGAGCGGCAACCCGCTCTTCGCGTCGCTGCATATCGACCAGTCGGCGAGCGCGCTGCAGGCGGGCGGCAACATGGAAGGCAAGGAGACGCGCTTCGGCATCGCGCAGTCGGGCATCTTCACGGTCGCGACGACGGCGGCTTCGTGCGGCGCCGTGGCCAACACGCATGACTCGCTGACGCCGCTCGGCGGCCTCGTGCCGATGCTGCTGATGCAGCTTGGCGAAGTGATTTTCGGCGGCGTGGGTTCGGGTCTGTACGGCATGCTGGTGTTCGCGATGCTGGCCGTGTTCGTCGCGGGGCTGATGATCGGCCGCACGCCCGAATACGTCGGCAAGAAGATCGAAGCGTACGAGATGAAGATGGTGTCGATCGTCGTGCTGCTGACGCCGCTGCTCGTGCTCGTCGCGACATCGATAGCCGTGCTGACCGATGCGGGTAAAGCAGGCATCGCCAATCCTGGCCCGCACGGCTTCTCGG
The DNA here is from genome assembly GCA_001319865.1 of Burkholderia sp. E7m39. GTDB lineage: Bacteria > Pseudomonadota > Gammaproteobacteria > Burkholderiales > Burkholderiaceae > Paraburkholderia > Paraburkholderia bengalensis. The sequence goes on from BBSL01000100.1 coordinate 6,349, forward strand.
AGATTCTCTACGCGTTCAGCTCGGCGGCGAACAACAACGGCAGCGCGTTCGCGGGACTCACGGTGAGCACGCCGTTCTACAACTGGCTCACTGCGATCGCGATGTGGTTCGGCCGCTTCGGCACGATCGTCCCGGTGCTCGCGATTGCCGGCTCGCTCGCCGCGAAGAAGCGCATCGCGGTGACGGGCGGCACGTTGCCCACGCACGGGCCGCTGTTCGTCGTGCTGCTGCTCGGCACGGTGCTGCTCGTCGGCGCGCTGACTTACGTGCCCGCGCTCGCGCTCGGCCCTGGCGTCGAACATCTGATGATGATCGCGGGCCATTGATACGCCTCGCGAAGATAAAAACGGCGACGAATCTAGAGGATGAAATGACTGACCATTCCGCCACCCGGTCCATGTTCGATCCGGCGCTCGTGCGCCCGGCGATCGTGGACTCGTTCAAGAAACTCAAACCGCACACGCAGTTCCGCAACCCGGTGATGTTCTGCGTGTACGTCGGCAGCATCCTGACGACGATCCTGTGGGTCGCCGCGCTGATGGGCCAGGCCGAGGCGCCCGCGAGCTTCATTCTCGCGGTGTCGCTGTGGCTGTGGTTCACGGTGCTGTTCGCAAACTTCGCCGAAGCGCTCGCCGAAGGGCGCTCGAAAGCGCAGGCGGCATCGCTGCGCAGCGCGAAGAAAGACGTGATGGCGAAGAAGCTCAACGAGCCGCATCCGAAGTCGCCCATCCGCATCATGACGGCTTCCGATCTGCGCAAGGGCGACGTCGTGCTGGTCGAAACGGGCGACGTGATTCCCGCCGACGGCGAAGTGATCGAAGGCGTCGCATCCGTCGACGAATCGGCCATCACGGGCGAATCGGCGCCTGTGATCCGCGAGTCGGGCGGCGACTTTTCGTCGGTGACGGGCGGCACGCGCGTGCTATCGGACTGGATCGTCGTGAAGGTCACGGCCAATCCTGGCGAAGCGTTCCTCGACCGCATGATCGCGATGGTCGAAGGCGCGAAGCGCGCGAAGACGCCGAACGAAATTGCGCTGACCATTCTGCTCGTCGCGCTGACCATCGTGCTGCTGCTCGCCACCGCGACGCTGCTGCCGTTCTCGATGTTTTCCGTCGAGGCCGCTAAAGCGGGTCATGTGGTGACGATCACCGCGTTGGTCGCGCTGCTCGTGTGCCTGATTCCGACGACGATCGGCGG
>BBSL01000101.1 GCA_001319865.1 Burkholderia sp. E7m39
GCGCAAAGGACAAACACACACCGGCAACGCCCGCGCCGCCTAGGCGCCTCGCGGATGCCCGCGCAAAGGGTCAAACACACACCGGCAACGCCCGCGCCGCGCAGGCGCCTCCGCGGATGCCCGCGCGAACGGCAAGCGCACACCGGCAACGCCCGCGCCGCCTAGGCGCTACCGCCCGATACGACAAACATCGAAACATGTCACCATACCCGCACGAAAGTGCATGAAAAAGCCTGCACGAAAGTGCATGAAAAAACTATGTCCCGCCCCGACCCCGACGAGCTCCTCGACAAACTCCAACGAGAAGAAGAAAAACGCCAGCGCGGCAAGCTCAAGATTTTCTTCGGCGCATCAGCGGGCGTGGGCAAGACCTATGCGATGCTGCAAGCAGCCCGGCGCCGCAAGGAAGAAGGCATCGACGTCGTCGTCGGCATCGCCGAAACGCACGGCCGCGCCGAAACAGCCGCGCTGCTCGAAGGTCTCGACGTCCTGCCGCCCGCGCGCATCGAATATCGCAACCGGCTCCTCGCCGAGTTCGACCTCGACAAGGCGCTCGAACGTAAGCCGCAGCTGATCCTCGTCGACGAACTCGCGCACTCCAACGTGCAGGGCGCGCGGCACGCCAAGCGCTGGCAGGACGTCTACGAACTGCTCGACGCAGGCATCGACGTCTACACGACCGTCAACGTCCAGCACCTCGAAAGCCTCAATGACGTGGTCGGCCAGATCACGGGCATCCGCGTGTGGGAGACGGTGCCCGACCGCGTGTTCGATCGCGCCGACGAAGTGACGCTCGTCGATCTGCCCGCCGAAGAACTGCTCGACCGCATGCGCGACGGCAAGGTCTACATGCCGCAGCAGGCCGAGCGCGCGGTGCGCAACTTCTTTCGCAAAGGCAATCTGATCGCGCTGCGCGAACTGGCGCTGCGCCGCACCGCCGACCGCGTCGATGCGCAGATGCGCGAGTATCGCGCCGACCGTTCCATTCAACGCATCTGGCAGGCGCGCGAGCGGCTGCTGGTGTGCGTCGGTCCCGGTCCCGAGGCGCCGCTGCTGGTGCGCGCGGCGGCGCGTCTCGCGGCGAGCCTGAAAGCCGACTGGATCGCCGTCTATGTCGAAACGCCGAAGCTGCAGCGCCTGTCCGACGCGCGCCGCGAACGCACGCTCGATGCCCTCAAGCTCGCCGCCGAACTCGGCGCGGAAACCGCCACGCTCGCAGGCGCGGATGCCGTCGCGACGCTGATCGGCTACGCGCGCGTGCGCAATGTGTCGAAGCTGGTCGCGGGCGGCTCGGCGGCGACGGGTTTCGCGCGCTGGCTGCGTCGCCCGTTCGGCGAGCGGCTCGCGGAGCGCGCAAGCGATCTCGATCTCACGCTGATCCGCGCGAGCGGCGACGAGGCGGGTACGACGCGCGAGCGGCGCGTGAGCGACGACGCACGCGCCTGGCGCGAAGCGCTGAGCGCCGGACGCGACCGTCGTTCGCCGCCGCGCAGCTACGCATGGGCGGTCGCAATCTGCGCGGGCGTCACGCTGATCGCGAACCAGCTGATCGACCGCATCGATCTCGCCAATCTCGTGATGCTGTACCTGCTCGGCGTGGTCTTCACGGCCATGAAGCTCGGGCGCGGGCCGGGCGTGCTGCTGTCGTTCCTGTCCGTCGCGGCGTTCGATTTCTTCTTCGTGCCGCCGCGCATGTCGTTCTCGGTGACGGACACGCAATATCTGCTGACGTTCTTCGGCATGCTGCTGACGTCGCTCGTGATCGGCCATCTGACGTCGAGCCTGCGGCGCGAGGCGAGCGTCGCGCGGCGGCGCGAGCAGCGCACGGGCGCGATGTACGCGATGGCGCGCGAACTCGCCGCGGCGCTGACCACCGAGCAGATCGTCGGCATCGGCAGCCGGCACGTGAGCGAGGTGTTCCGCGCGCGCGTCGCGGTGCTGCTGCCCGACAGCATGGACCAGGTGAAGCAGAAGATCGATGATCCCGATGAGAACATCATGCTCGATGCCGCATCGCTCGACGTCGATGTCGGCCAATGGGTCTACGATCAGCAGAAGCCGGCGGGCCACGGCACCGATACGCTGCCCGCCGCGAAAGCGCTGTATCTGCCGCTGCGCGCGCCGATGCGCACGCGCGGCGTGCTCGCCGTCGTCATGCAGGACG
>BBSL01000102.1 GCA_001319865.1 Burkholderia sp. E7m39
GTATCACGGCCGACTACGCGCGGCTCGACTTCGCCACCGTCGAGCCGATCGAGCGCGCGCAGGTCGAAGCGCGGCTCGCGGAACTCGTCGGCGGCGCGCACGGCGTCGCGACGCAGTGGATCACCGACGACGAAATGGCCACGCGCCCCGAACTGGTCCGCACGATGAGCGTCAAGCCGCCGATGGGCCTTGGCCGCGTGCGTCTGCTGCACATCGACGGCGTCGATCTGCAGCCGTGCGGCGGCACGCACGTGCGCAACACGCAGGAAATCGGCGCGCTGCGCGTCGCGAAGCTGGAAAAGAAAAGCGCGCGCACGCGGCGCCTCGTGCTGGAGCTTGCATGAGCGAGCGGGGCGTCGCGGCGGCGTATTCGTCGCAGGCGGATTACGCGGCGCTCGACGCGCGAGCACGCGATGTGCTCGACGGCTGGTTCGGCGCGCCCGGTTCGGACGAATTCGGCCGCGACCAGAAGCGCTGGTTCAAGCGCAACGACGCATTCGACGCCATGCTTCGCGAGCGCTTCGGCGCGCTGATCGACGCGGCGCTTGCGCATGAGCTCGACGCGTGGCTCGCGACGCCGCTCGGTTCGCTCGCGCTCGTGATCGTGCTCGACCAGTTCACGCGCAACTGCCGGCGGCGCACGGCGCGCATGTACGACGGCGACGCGCAGGCGTTGCGCATCGCGCGGCGCATGGTCGCGGACGGCAGCGACGTGCTGCTGCCGACCGTGTATCACCGGGCATTCGCCTATATCCCGTTCGAACACGACGAAACCATCGAAGGCCAGCGCGAAGGCGTGCGACTTTACACGCTGCTCACGCCGCTAGGGCTCGATCCTTCCTATGAACGCTCGGCCGTGCGGCATGCGGCCATCGTCGAGCGGTTCGGACGCTTTCCGCATCGCAATGCACTGCTCGGCCGCGCGTCGAGCGACGAAGAAATCGCGTTCTTGCGCCAACCTGGGTCGTCGTTCTAGCCGATTGCTTCGCGGCTTACCGGTCGTTCGCGCCGATCGGCGCGCAATGCGCGCTGGCGGCAGCACTGCCGCCAGCCTGGTGGCTGGTTTGCAGCGGAGCAAGAGACGTCAGCGGCCGGCGCTGACGTCGAGCAGCGCGCCATTCACGTACGACGACGCGTCGGTCAACAGCCAGACGATTGCTTCGGCGACTTCGTCGGCCGTGCCGGGGCGGCCGAGCGGCGTCTGCGCGCCGAGCACCGCCGCGCGGTCGGGGCGGCCGCCGCTTGCATGGATCTCGGTGTCGATCAGGCCCGGGCGCACTGCGTTCACGCGGATGCCTTGCGGGCCGAGTTCTTTCGCGAGGCCGATCGTCATCGTGTCGACGGCGCCTTTCGAGCCCGCATAGTCGACGTATTCGTTCGGTGAGCCCAGGCGCGCCGCCGCCGACGACACGTTCACGATCGCGCCGCCACGTCCGCCGCGATCCTTCGACATGCGCCGCGCCGCCTCGCGCGCGCACAGATACGCGCCGTACACGTTGACGTCGAACATGCGTTTGAGGCGCGCGGCGTCCATGTCGGCGAGCGGCATCGACGGCGCGACGATGCCCGCGTTGTTGACGAGCGCGTCGATGCGGCCGAACGCGTGCTCGAGCGCATCGAACATTGCGATCACCTGCGCTTCGTCCGCGACGTCGCCCGCAATGACGCGCGCGTGGCCGCCCGCGCGTCCGACTTCGGCGGCGGCTTCTTTCGCGGCGCCTTCGTTGGACGCGTAGTTGAGGCCCACCGACCAGCCGCGCGCGCCGAGCAGGCGCGCCGTCGCGCGGCCAATGCCGCGGCTCGCGCCCGTGATGAGAACCACTTTCGTCATGTCTGCCTCTCGCTGCGAAGCGTGGATGCGGCTCACAAGCGTGCGCTACACGCGCTCGCGCCGGTCAGCCCATTTGTCGGCGACGGGCGGCTGGTAGCGCCGTAGCTTCGCGATCAGCGCCGCGGGGTCACTGTCGATCTGCAGGATGTCGAAGTAGGTCTGGCGCATGAAGCCTTCCTGCACCGTGTGTTCGAGCATCGAAATGAGGGGATCGTAGAAGCCGTCGATGTTCAGCACCGCGACGGCCTTGCGATGATAGCCGAGCTGCGCCCACGTAAAGACTTCGAACAGTTCTTCGAGCGTGCCCGCGCCGCCCGGCAGCGCGACGAACGCATCGGCGAGATCGGCCATCATCTTCTTGCGTTGGTGCATGTCGGGCACCACGTGCAGCTCCGACAGGCCGTCGTGGCCGACTTCCTTGTTGACCAGCAACTCCGGAATCACGCCGATTGCGCGGCCGCCTGCCGCCATCACTTCGTCGGCGATCACGCCCATCAGGCCGACCTTGCCGCCGCCGTATACGAGCGACAGGTTCGCGGCGACGAGCGCGCGTCCGAATGACTTTGCCGCTTCACGATAGAGCGGCTTCGCGCCATCGGACGATCCGCAATACACACATACTGCCTTCATCTTCAGCTGTCCTTCTGTTCGTTGCGAGGTTCGCGCGGCGGCAGAAAGTCGTAGAACTCGCGCTGCGGATGCTTGCCCGACACCAGATCGTCGAACAGCTCGCGCGAGCGGCCGCGCAGATAGGGCGCCATCAGCGAGACGATCTGCACGCTCACTTGATGCAGTTCGGCGCGAATCGTTTCCTGCTCGTTGTACTTGCGCGGGTTCATGACGAACTGGTAGGAGAGCCAGTACGTCGCAATGACGCCGATGTTGGTGGCGATCACCTTGATCTCGTCGGGCGTCGCGACCATTTCGCCATCGGCGACGAGTTGCTCGCAAAACTGGCTGGCAAAGCGCACCTTGTGGCTGATGATCTGCTTGAAGTGTGTTTCGAGCGTGCGGTTGCGTGCGAGCAGGTCGTTCAGGTCGCGATACAGGAAACGGTAGCGCCAGGTGAAGTCGACCATGTATTGCAGATACGACCACATTTCGTCGATGGTCGCGCGATGATCGTCCGGAAAACGCAGACGCTTCTCGATCTCCTGCTCGAACTGGCTGAAGATGCTGTTGATGATGTCGTCTTTGTTACGGAAGTGGTAGTACAGGTTGCCCGGACTGATTTCCATTTCCTCGGCGATCGTCGTCGTCGTGACGTTCGGCTCGCCGATCTCGTTGAAGAGCTTCAACGAGAGTTCGAGAATCCGTTCGCGCGTGCGGCGGGGAGGTTTGGCTTCCATGTCGTCTGCTCGTGCCTGTTTTTGAGACTATCAGACGATTATAAACCGACCGTTCTGTGCGGCTGATTGCCCTTTGGGGCGCGGGCATCCGCGATAGCGCCTTCGTGGCGTGGGCGTTGCCGGTGTGGGTTGCCCTTTGCGCGGGCATGCGCGTTGTGCCTTCGTGGCGCGGGCGTTGCCGGTGTGGGTTGCCGTCTGCATGGGCATCCGCGCTGCGCCTTCGCGGCGCGGGCGTTGCCCCTGT
>BBSL01000103.1 GCA_001319865.1 Burkholderia sp. E7m39
AACGCTTGCGCCGCAAGGCGCCATCGCGGATGCCCGCGCAAAGGGTAACCCACACCGGCAACGCTTGCGCCACGAAGGCACAACGCGCATGCCCGCGCAGAGGGCAACCCCCACCGGCAACGCCCGCGCCACGAAGGCGCTATCGCGGAGGCCAAAAAACCTACAACCAAAACCTACGACCAAAACCTACGACCAAAACCTACGACCAAAACCTACAACCAAAACCTACATCAAACCCCGAACCCACCGCACAACGAGCGGCCCCACCAGCAACCCCCAGGTCATCACACAGATAAACAGCGCGACCATCACGGCAGCACTGCCGAGATCCTTTGCGCGCCGCGACAACTCGTGCCGCTCAAGCGAAATCCGGTCGATCGCCGCCTCGACACTCGAATTGAGCAACTCGACGATCAGCACGAGAAACACGGACCCAAGCAGCAACACGCGCGACACAGGCTCAACGGGCACGAGAAGCCCGCACGGTACAAGAATCGCGGCGAGCGTCAACTCCTGCCGAAACGCGCTCTCTTCACGAATCGCAACGCGAAATCCCGCCAATGAGTTTTTCATCGCGTGCCACGCGCGCGTCGCGCCCCGATTGCCCTTGTACGGGTTAAACGGCAGCGGCGCGAGGGGATCGTCGGGACCCAGGGGCTCGGGGCGCTCAGGTGGCGCCGCGCTCGTGTCGGCTTGCGAGCGCTCGTGTGCGTCGATCAGGGTGTCCGCTTCGGCAGGCGCGGAGCCTTGGCGCGCCGTCGCGCGCGTCGTGGATGACATGGCGGAGAAAGATGCGGGAGCAGGTCTGGACTGTCCAGCATAACGCGCTCGCGGCGCGCCGTCGTCATGCGTGTCGTGCAGGTCGTCGAACGGTTCGACATTCGGATCGGCGTCCGGCGCGAGCGTGGCGGCCTCGCGCAGCGATTCCTGCGGCGTGCGCAATGCGTTCGATTGTCTCGTTTGCATGGGCGTGGCGAGAATTGAGTGCGCGCTCGCGCGGGCGGCGAATCAGACGGCGGCGCGTTCCTCGCTATAACTGGAGCGCGGCAGGGGCTTCAGATGTGCGGCGAACTGCTCGGAGGCGGCCGTCCACGAGAAACGCTCGGCCCATGCGCGCGCATGATTGCGATCGATTTTCAGCGCCTGCAGGCACGCTTCGCGCAGGTCGTCGTGCATCGCGCCCGCGCCGCCGTCGCCGAGCACGTCGATCGGGCCCGTCACCGGGTACGCGGCGACGGGCGTGCCGCAAGCGAGCGCTTCGAGCAGCACGAGGCCGAACGTGTCGGTCTTGCTCGGGAACACGAAGACATCGGCAGCCGCGTAGACCTTCGCAAGCTCGGCCTGCGTCAGCACGCCCAGGTAGTTGGCGGCGGGATAGCGCGACTTCAGTTCGGCAAGCGCCGGGCCCTCTCCGCAAACCCACTTCGAGCCGGGCAGATCGAGCTTGAGAAACGCTTCGACGTTCTTCTCGACGGCAACGCGTCCGACATACAGAAAAATCGGCCGCGCGGTGTTGAGGACCTTCGATTCCATCTGCCGGAAGATCTCGAGATCGACGCCGCGCGTCCACAGCACGACGTTCGTGAAGCCGAACTTTTCGAGGTCCGACTTGACGACGGGCGTCGGCGCCATCACAGCCAGCGACGCTTTGTGGAACCAGTGCAGAAAGCGGTAAGTCCACGCGAGCGGAATGCCGAAGCGTGCCTGCACGTACTCCGGAAAGCGCGTGTGATACGCAGTCGTGAACGGCAGCTTGTGCTCGATCGCATACGCGCGCGCGGCCAGTCCAAGCGGGCCTTCCGTCGCGATGTGCAGCGCGTCCGGCTGGAACTCGTCGATGCGCTTGCGCAGATGGCGCTTGGGCATCAGCGACAGACGAATCTCAGGGTACGTCGGGCACGGAATCGTCTTGAACTCTAGCGGCGTCAGCAGTTCGACCTTGTGGCCGAGCGCCGTCAGTTCGCGCGTCGTGTTCTTCAGCGTGCGCACGACGCCGTTGACCTGCGGTTCCCATGCATCGGTGACGATCATGATCTTCATGCGAATGGCCCTCTCGTAGTGGTGTGTGTGCGTTCAGGCCGTCGCCCGGGCCTTTTGTGCGGTCGCCTGCGGCGAGCGCATCACGGTCCAGTAGACGACCTTCAGCTCGCCTTCATACGTCTCGACGAGCGCCGACAGACTCTCGACCCAGTCGCCGTCGTTGCAATAGAGCACGCCGTCGATCTCGCGGATTTCGGCTTTATGGATGTGCCCGCACACGACGCCGTCGCAGCCGCGGCGGCGCGCTTCGTCCGTCATCACGGTCTCGAACGCGGAGATGAAGTTGACGGCGTTCTTCACCTGATGCTTCAGGTACTGCGATAGCGACCAGTACTGAAAGCCGAGCTTGCTGCGGATGCGGTTGAACCAGCGGTTGAGCACGAGAATCATCGTGTACAGCGTGTCGCCGAGATAGGCGAGCCACTTTGCGTGCTGGATCACGCCGTCGAACAGGTCGCCGTGCACGATCCACAGGCGCTTGCCCAAGAGCGTCGTGTGGAACGCTTCGCCGCGCACGTGGATGTCGCCGAATGCGAGATCGCAGAACTGGCGCGCGCCCTCGTCGTGATTGCCTGGGATGTAGACGACCTGCGTGCCCTTACGCGCCTTGCGCAGGATCTTCTGCACGACGTCGTTGTGCCCCTGCGGCCAGTACCAGCCTTTCTTCAGCTGCCAGCCGTCGATGATGTCGCCGACGAGGTACAGGTAGTCCGACTCGTTATGGCGCAGGAAGTCGAGCAGGTAGTTCGCCTGGCAGCCACCCGAGCCGAGGTGAATGTCGGAAAGCCAGATCGTGCGGTAACGGTGTGTGTCATCGTGATCGTCGTCGTGATGGCTTTCGGGAGAAGGCGAGACGGGCAGATGCGGGATCGGCGGCAGGCCGGCTGAGGAGGATCGGGGGCCGAAAGCGACGGGATCGACGCTCGGGCCAGTCTGGCGGAAGAGGGAAGTCGCGGACGTGTTGTTGTCCATGGCTCGCGCGTCGAGTTGCAGTACCCGCATTGCGCCATCGCCGCATGACGGAGCTGTGACATTCACAAGAAGTTCTTATTACGAATGCCGAAATTTCTTGTGCTGGTGTCCGCTTGGCGCCTTGGCGGCGCGGGCGTTTTTGTTGTGTGCTTGCCGTTTGCGCGGGCATCCGCCTAGGCGGGGCGGGCGTTGCCCCTGTGCGGGGCGGCACCTACTTTTCTTTGCCGCCGCAAAGAAAAGTAGGCAAAAGAAAGCGGGCTCACACCGCCAATCCTTGACACTTACCCACGGGCCCTCGACGTCCCCGTGTTTCGAACGGCAGCGCACTGTTGCAGGTCCGTTGCCCACATGCTGCTGAACGTGTCACCCGCTTCATGCATCCGTACCACGGCGAGCTGTATCGAAGGGGCAATGCCCCCGTGCGGCAAACTCTGTGTAGGGTGTCTCGCCGCAAAAGGCAGTGCCCGAACTGAAAACCATCGCGCAGCGACGGTGTGCCGTGCGGTGCGATTGTCGACACAGAGTTTGCCGCCTGTGGGCGCGGCACACGCGATGTGGCAAGCGTCCCGCGGGCGGATGAAGCAGGTGCGGCGCTGGCAAATGCGCGGGCAGCGCACATTGAGCGAAGCGCGAACGAAAGAAGTATGGGGACGTTGAGGGCCCGTGGGTAAGTGTCAGCGGCTCGGTGTGAGCGGCTTTCTTTTGCCTACTTTTCTTTGCCGCTGCAAAGAAAAGTCGGTGCCGCCTCGCACAGGGGCAACGCCCGCGCCGCGCAGGCGCCTCGCGGATGCCC
>BBSL01000104.1 GCA_001319865.1 Burkholderia sp. E7m39
AGCAGAAACCCAAAAAACCAAACCGGCGCCGCCAAACCAAAAACCACATCGCGAATGCCAAAAAAACAGCGTCGCAGACAAACAAAAAAAGCTCACCTCTCGACTGCGACGATCTTCGTCCCCGCGAGTCGATCGTGCAGGAACTGCCGGTCGGCGCCGATACGCCCGAGACCAGCATACAAAACGAACCAGATACCGGCCACAACGAGTGTCTGCGGCACGGTAAGCCGCAGCAAAGGATGCAATGCAAGCGGTGGGAGAAACCACAGCCAGGAAAGCACGTACCGCAACGCGGCGCGCGCCACCGATACCCGCCCGCCATCCCTCGCAGCCACCAGTCGCAGCCGCCAGGTTTTCATCGGCAGGGTTTGGCCGCCGTGCGTCCAGAACCACACGAAATACACGCCGACCACGAGGCCGACCCACGCGGCAAGCCAGTTGTGATGCACGAGCCCGTTGCGCTGCTGCGTGAGCGTGCTGAACAGGTAGCCAGCGAGGAACACGACGCCGAACAGCAGCACGCCTTCGTACATCAGCGTCGCGAGACGCCGGCGCACGCTGGGCGGGCCGGCGCGCGGATGCGCGGATTCGGGGTGGGACGGCTGGGCGGCGGAGTCGACGGAAGTGGACACGGGCTGGGCCTCGGTTGCCGTTGATGAGCCCGCGGCGCGGGCTCGCGGGACATTATGAGCCGTTGAAGATCGACGGTGCTTCGGAAGGCGCAACGGGCGTCGGCGTCGCTGGAACGAAGCTGCCGACAGCGGGAATGGCGGGCGCGCCAGGCGCGCCAGGCGCGGGCGCCGCGACACCGGCCGATGCGCCCGCCGTCGCGGGCGGCACGGGCACGCTTGCAAGCTTGTCCTTGCCGTTCACCAGACGGTTGATGTCCTTGATCTCCGTCTTGCCCGTGGGCGGCGCGCTGACGACGGTCGGCCGGCGCTTGTGCTCGCTCGCGGCGAGTTTCTGCTTCTGGTCTTCGGGCAGCAGCTGGTATGCCTTCCACGCGTTCTGACGCGCCTCGCGCGGCAGTTCCTTCGACACCTGATAGTTTTCGCGCGCGACGCGCCGCTGTTCGGGCGTCATGTGGACCCACTCCGTCATGCGCTCGTGCAGCCGCTTTTGCGCCTCGGGCGTCATCTTCGGATAGCGCGCGGCGATCTTGAGCCACTTGCGCTTGCGTTCGTCGCTGAAGCTGTCCCATTGCGACTCGAACGGCGCGAGCGCGACGTGCTCGGCGTTGGTCAGCTTCGACCACGCGAGCGGGCTGGTCGAAATGGGCAGGCCCGGCAGTTCGACGGTCAGCGCCGGCGCGGCCGCCTTCGCGGGCGCGCTACCGCCGCCAGCGCCGGCGGGTGCGGAAACGGGAGCGGGCGTCGGATAGAAGCGCGGATAGGTGGCGGCGAATGACACCAACGCTGCGATCACGCATCCGGACACAACGGCAAGGCCGCGCTTGTAACTCACCCGTCGATTCTCCCCGCTCAGTGGTTACGCGTGAGATACGCGTTGAACCCGTGATCGAGATAGGCATTGAGCGGCAGATCGTCGCTCAGCATGGCGGCGTCGATGTCGGCGAGTTCCGCCGTGCGCTGATGGTCTTCCCACCACGCAATGCCGGCCAGGCCGATGACGAGCGCAAGCACGGGCCACGCAAGCGCGAGCTTGCGCAGACGCGGCAGACGGCGCGGGCTGTCCGGCTGCGGCGCGTGCGCGAGCGTGCCCGCGGCGACGAAGACGGGCGTGAAAGCAGGCGCCGTCACGGGTTCAGGCTTTTTGCGGGCGAGCGCGGCACGGCGCGCGGCGGCGAGCCGGTCGGTCGTAGCGGGTGGAATGCGGGCAGCGTTTTCGTCTAGCGCACGGCGAAGCTGCTGCGCAAACTCGAGTTCTTTTGTTTCGAGAGCGGAGCTCATAGCGTGATTCCTTTGGCCTTGAGCGCGTGCGCCAGCGTGTGCGTGGCTCGCGAGCAGTGCGTTTTCACGCTGCCCTCCGAGCAGCCCATCGCGGCGGCAGTCTCAGCGACATCCATATCTTCCCAGTAACGCATCAGAAACGCCTCCCGTTGACGTGCCGGTAATTTTTGGATTTCTTCGTCGATCAGCTGCAGGACCTGTTCGCGCTCGAGCTGCTGCTCGCTGCTTTCCGCGCCCGTCGAGCCAGCCTGGCTTTCAAACGTCTCCAGCGGGTCGAAGTCTTCGTCGTCGGCATTGCCCAGCGACGAAAACAGCGTGACCCAGGTATTGCGCACTTTTTGCCGACGGAAATAGTCGTGCATCGCATTCTGGAGAATACGCTGAAACAAAAGCGGCAGCTCAGCCGCAGGACGGTCGCCGTATTTTTCGGCGAGCTTGATCATCGCGTCCTGCACGATGTCGAGCGACGCATCGTCGTCACGCACGGCGTAGACCGTCTGCTTGAACGCGCGCCTTTCGACGCCCGCCAGAAAATCGGCGAGTTCCTTGTCTGATGCCATCCGTTGGGGGTCGGCGCAGCGAGTGTGCGCGGAATCGGTCGAAAAATGTCGTAAAACTCGCGGATGCTAACAAACTTTCTCGCCAGCCGGGGAAAAACGCGGCGAGCTTTTGGCTTGCATTTGCCCTTCAGCCGCGGCTCATGCCACGCGCATTGGGCGGTCAGAAGTGGAACATGCGACGGTGGCCGGCGTCGCTCATGGAAATATTTGCTTGACCATCGAGCTTATCGTAGATATCGTCTACGGTTCGCAACATAAGTGACTTGTCTCATTTGAGGTTGGCCCAAGAAGCCTTCCTGTCAAACTGGACGCGCCGCTTGAACCCGAGCCACAAGCCCGGCAGAGAGCACCCGATCAATTTTTTGCCGAAAATTCGAAAGGTGAACGATGAATATGCCCAGCGCGGAATTCTCCACGTCGGATACCACACCCCATCACGCAGCTGACTCTATCGGCGCCACCGTGCTCATGAAGGCACTGGCCGACGAAGACGTCGAGTTCGTCTGGGGCTATCCCGGCGGCTCGGTACTCTACATCTACGACGAGCTGTACAAGCAGGACAAATTTCAGCACATCCTGGTGCGCCACGAGCAGGCCGCGGTTCACGCCGCCGACGCCTACGCGCGCTCGACCGGCAAGGTCGGCGTGTGCCTCGTGACTTCCGGTCCCGGCGTCACCAACGCGGTGACGGGCATCGCGACGGCCTATATGGACTCGATCCCGATGGTCATCATCAGCGGCCAGGTGCCGACTGCCGCGATCGGCCAGGATGCGTTCCAGGAGTGCGACACGGTCGGCATCACGCGTCCCTGCGTGAAGCACAACTTCCTCTTGAAGGATGTGCGCGATCTCGCCGCCACCGTCAAGAAAGCTTTCTATATCGCCCGAACCGGCCGTCCCGGCCCGGTGCTGATTGACATTCCGAAAGACGTGTCCAAGGCGCCATGCCAGTACGAACCGTTGAAGAGCGTGTCGCTGCGCTCGTACAACCCCGTCACGAAGGGCCATTCGGGCCAGATCCGCAAGGCCGTGGCGCTGCTGCTGTCGGCCAGGCGCCCGTACATTTACACGGGCGGCGGCATCATCCTCGCGGATGCGTCGCGCGAACTGAACCAGTTCGCCGATCTGCTCGGCTATCCCGTCACGAACACGCTGATGGGTCTGGGCGGCTACCGCGCGAGCGACAAGAAATTCCTCGGCATGCTCGGCATGCACGGCACGTACGAAGCCAACATGGCGATGCAGCACTGCGACGTGCTGATCGCGATCGGCGCGCGTTTCGACGACCGCGTGATCGGCGACCCGGCGCACTTCTCATCGCGTCCGCGCAAGATCATTCATATCGACATCGACCCGTCGTCGATCTCGAAGCGCGTCAAGGTCGATATCCCGATCGTCGGCGACGTGAAGGAAGTGCTGAAGGAACTGATCGAGCAGCTGCAGACGGCCGAGCATGGCCCGGACACCGCGGCGCTCGCCGACTGGTGGAAGGACATCGAAAGCTGGCGCGCGAAAGACTGCCTGAAGTTCAACCGCGAAAGCGACATCATCAAGCCGCAGTACGTGGTGGAAAAGGCATGGGAACTGACGGACGGCAATGCGTTCGTGTGTTCCGACGTCGGTCAGCACCAGATGTGGGCGGCGCAGTTCTATCGCTTCAACAAGCCGCGCCGCTGGATCAACTCCGGTGGTCTCGGCACGATGGGCTTCGGTCTGCCGGCGGCGATGGGCGTGAAGATGGCGCACCCGGACGACGACGTGCTCTGTATCACGGGCGAAGGCTCGATCCAGATGTGTATCCAGGAGCTGTCCACCTGCAAGCAGTACGACACGCCCGTCAAGATCATTTCGCTCAACAACCGCTATCTGGGCATGGTGCGCCAGTGGCAGCAGATCGAATACAGCAAGCGCTATTCGCATTCGTACATGGATGCGCTGCCCGACTTCGTGAAGCTCGCTGAAGCGTACGGCCACGTCGGCATGCGGATCGAAAAGACCGCTGACGTGGAGCCGGCGCTGAAAGAAGCACTGCGCCTGAAAGATCGCACGGTGTTTCTGGACTTCCAGACCGACCCGACCGAAAACGTCTGGCCGATGGTTCAGGCCGGCAAGGGCATCACGGAGATGCTCCTCGGGTCGGAAGATCTATAACGAGCGCCTTCTCGCGCCGGCTGCGTCATGCACGTCTTCACAAAAGGCGAGCGCGGACGCAGCGGGGCGGATCGCACGCATCGCATACATCGACATCTGGAAGAAGCGAACATGAGACACATCATTTCCGTTTTGCTGGAAAACGAACCGGGCGCGCTGTCGCGCGTGGTCGGCCTCTTTTCCGCACGCGGCTACAACATCGAAACCTTGACGGTGGCGCCGACCGAAGACCGTTCGCTGTCGCGCATGACCATCGTTTCCATTGGCTCGGACGACGTGATCGAACAGATCACGAAGCATCTGAACCGCCTGATCGAGGTGGTGAAAGTGGTCGACCTGACCGAGGGCGCCCACATCGAGCGCGAGCTGATGCTGATCAAGGTGAGGGCGGTCGGCAAGGAACGTGAGGAGATGAAGCGGATGTCGGATATTTTCCGCGGCCGCATCATCGACGTCACCGAAAAGACCTACACGATCGAACTGACGGGCGCGAGCGAGAAGCTCGACGCCTTCATCGAAGGGCTCGACGCCACCGCGATTCTCGAAACGGTCCGCACGGGCGGTTCGGGCATCGGGCGCGGCGAGCGTATCCTGAAGGTTTGATGACGCCGGTTCGATCCATGCCGGGCGTTGCATCAGGCGCCCGGCCGCAAGCTACAACACACGCAGCATTTCTCTGAATATCGCCAAGGAACAGACATGAAAGTTTTCTACGACAAGGACGCCGACCTCTCCCTCATCAAAGGCAAGCAGGTCACCATCATCGGTTATGGCTCGCAAGGCCATGCGCACGCGCTGAACCTGAAGGAAAGCGGCGTGAACGTCACGGTCGGTCTGCGCAAGGGCGGCGCATCGTGGAGCAAGGCTGAGAACGCAGGTCTGACGGTGAAGGAAGTGGCGGAAGCCGTGAAGGGCGCAGACGTCGTGATGATGCTGCTGCCCGACGAGCAGATCGCCGAGGTCTACGCGAAGGAAGTGCACGCCAACGCCAAGCAGGGCGCGGCGCTCGCATTCGCGCACGGCTTCAACGTGCACTACGGCCAGGTGATCCCGCGCGCGGATCTGGACGTCATCATGATCGCGCCGAAGGCGCCGGGCCACACGGTGCGCGGCACGTACTCGCAAGGCGGCGGTGTGCCGCACCTGATCGCGGTTGCGCAGGACAAGTCGGGCGCAGCGCGCGACATCGCGCTGTCGTACGCAGCGGCGAACGGCGGTGGCCGTGCCGGCATCATCGAAACGAACTTCCGCGAAGAAACGGAAACCGACCTGTTCGGCGAACAGGCTGTTCTGTGCGGCGGTACCGTCGACCTGATCAAGGCCGGTTTCGAAACGCTGGTCGAGGCAGGCTACGCGCCGGAAATGGCGTACTTCGAATGCCTGCACGAACTGAAGCTGATCGTCGACCTGATCTACGAAGGCGGCATCGCGAACATGAACTACTCGATCTCGAACAACGCCGAGTACGGCGAGTACGTGACGGGTCCGCGCATCATCACGGCTGAAACGAAGAAGGTGATGAAGGAAGTCCTGAAGGACATCCAGACGGGCGAGTACGCGAAGAGCTTCATCATCGAGAACCGCGCCGGCGCACCGACGCTGCAATCGCGCCGCCGTATCACGGCCGAGCACCAGATCGAGCAGGTCGGCTCGAAGCTGCGCGCGATGATGCCTTGGATCGCGAAGAACAAGCTGGTCGATCAGTCGAAGAACTAATCTGCCTGTTTCTCGCACTCCGGCGCACGAAATGCGCCGGAAGCATCAAAAAGCCGTCCAGGTGTGCTGAACCCTGGACGGCTTTTGCTATCCTACGGTTTTTAGTGCGACGTGAGTCGCATCGACTGGACGGCGTAAGCCGTCCCATTGGTGGCACCTTGGGCCCCCCCTTGTGTAGCAAACGAGACCGGGCGCTGTATGGTCTGGAATCGTGGCCTGGACGCTCTGGAGTCCTCGGACTCTTATGCGTAATTGCATTGGCCTGATTACCGTCAGGCTCCGCCTGTTAGCGGCTTCAACTCCGCTAACAAAGCGGATTGGAGTATGTGGTTTCAAGGAAAGTCGAGCGCAAGCTCGGTGTGTCATTGTTCAACCTCACGGGATGGTTCTGTGGGGCAGAGAACCTGCTGTGCGACCAGCAGTAGCCTACGAGGACATGCGTCACTGGTAACGGTGGGGTGTGAAGCTTCTCTGACAATGTAGCCCCCGGTGGTTTCGGGCGGATGAGCGCCGTGAGGCGGTCATCCGGAGACTCCTAGCAGCAAGGGGGTCAAGGCGCTAGGCTGGCTGATATGGTTAACGGATGTGAACTGCTGATAAACCTCGTAAGTAGGACGATGCCAAAGCTGCTGATAGGCATTAACCAAAGGGTGTGCGGTCGGATAACTCGCTTGAAATTCGGGTTACGTCGTCAGAGGACCGTCGGGGAATAGGCAGAACCTAAGTCAGTCGTGTGACATGCCGGGAACACGGTAAGCCCGTATCGCTGCCATTGCTGTTTGGTTGGCAGGCGGACCGCAAGGAACGCTGTTGGCGGTGCGGGTAGAGGATGACGGAGAAAGCGAATGCCGGGCTGTAATGGTCCGGATAGGGGTTGAGACATTACCTCACGCGATAAGCGGGCAAACTTCCGTCTGGTCTACCGTCGCAAGATGGCTGACAGACCTTAGAACTTTGGTAGACACGGGCGTTCGCGCCTGTGCGTCGTAGATGGATGACATGTGGGCGCATGCGGCCACATTTGTTCAACTGTTGTTCCCCAGCGGGGTGTATCTACCCCGCTGGGGAAGATACGCCTTCTGCTGAGGGAATGATCAACCCAAGGTAGGAGAGCAGCATGAAAGTATCTGGTCGAAAGACCGGATCTGCGCTTTCCCACGCGCCTGACAACTGGTACGCCGTAGATTGGCGTCGGGTCGAACGGAACGTGAGAGGGATGCAGATTCGAATTGCGAAGGCGACGCGGGACGGTGACTGGCGCAGGGTAAAAGCCCTGCAACGGATGCTGACCCGCACGTTGTCCGCAAAGCTGTACGCGGTACGACGTGTTACGCAGAACCAGGGTGCGCGAACGGCTGGAGTCGATCGCGAGCTATGGGATTCGCCTGAGAGCCGATGGGAAGCCATCGGCCGGTTGAAGCGGCGCGGATACAAGCCTCTGCCCCTCCGGAGAGTCTTTATCCCCAAGGCCAATGGGAAGGAGCGCCCTCTGGGCATTCCGACCATGCGGGACAGGGCGATGCAAGCCCTGTATCTGCTGGCGCTGGAGCCGGTATCGGAATCGACGAGCGATCCGAACTCTTACGGGTTCAGACTTAATCGTTCGACGGCCGACGCCATGTCGCAGATATTCGTCGCCATGTCCCAGAAGGGCTCTGCCCGGTGGGTGCTGGAAGCGGACATCAAAGGCTGCTTTGACTGGATCAACCACGACTGGCTGGTTGCCAATGTCCCGATGGATAAAGGCATTCTGCTTAAGTGGTTGAAGGCTGGCCTGATTTACAAGGGACAGTTGCAGGCGACTGAGGCCGGTACGCCTCAGGGAGGCATTATTTCCCCGACGCTGGCCAATGTGACGCTGAACGGGCTGGAACGTGAACTAGCTGCGCACCTCGGTGCGAAGTTCGGGATCGCGAAAGCCAAGAAGCTGAAAGTGAATGTGGTGCGGTACGCGGACGATTTCGTGATCACCGGCGACTCGAAAGAGGTGCTGGAAAGCGAGGTCAAACCTTGGGTGGAAGCATTCCTCGCTGTCCGGGGGCTGCGACTGTCAGAGGAGAAAACGCGGATCATCCACATTGACGAAGGCTTCGATTTCCTTGGGTGGAATTTCCGGAAATATTCGGGAAAGCTGCTCATCAAGCCGAGTAAGAAGAACGTGCAAACGTTCTATCGCAAGGTGTCGGAAACGATCAGTGGTAACAAGACGGTGAAGCACGCGGATCTGATCCGATTGCTGAACCCGATGCTACGGGGTTGGGCGCAGTACCACAGCCCCGTGGTGGCCAAGCAGGCGTACAGCCGCATGGAGTCTCTGATTTTCCGGCGACTCTGGTGGTGGTCAAAGCGGCGGCATCCAAACAAGGGCGCCGAGTGGGTGAGGGAGAAATACTTTCGCTCCGACGGTGGCCGACATTGGATTTTCGCTGTTCCGGTGGTTCTAGACGATGGCAGTGCAGGCCTAAACGAGTTGTACCAGCTTCGCGGTACTCCGATTAGGCGGCATCGAAAGATCAAAGGCGACTTCAATCCCTTTGATCCCGAGTGGGAGCAATACGGCGAGCAATTGCGGCAGGGACGCATGGAAGGTTCAATGCGGCATCGCAGGCAATGGGTCTCGTTGTTTATGTCGCAAGGCGGGCTGTGTGCGCATTGCGGCTGCGCTTTGACGCGAGAGACAGGTTGGCACAACCATCATCTGGAGTTCCGGGTGCATGGCGGGTCCGATGCTCTCTTCAATCGAGTGCTACTGCATCCCGACTGTCACCGGCAAGTGCATGTAGGTAGAATCGCGCTAACTAAGCCGGCCCGGTCGTAGACTGGGCTTTGTTTGTAGATTGGAGCCGTATGCGGGGAAACTCGCACGTACGGTTCTTAGGGGGCTCTCCTTCTGAGAAGAAGGGGGGCTACCCTCCAAAGACTGAACCCAACTTTATGAATTACCCCCATCCGATCATCGCGCGCGAAGGCTGGCCGTTCATCGCGATCGCAGCCGTCGTTGCGCTGTTGATCCACGTCATTGCAGGGTTCGGCATTGCCTGGATTTTCTGGCTGTTGCTCATCTTCGTCGTGCAGTTCTTCCGCGACCCCGCGCGTCCCATTCCGGCGCAGGCCAACGCCGTGCTGTGCCCCGCCGACGGCCGCATCGTTGCCGTCGAAACCGCGCATGATCCGTATGCGAACCGCGAAGCGCTGAAGATCAGCGTGTTCATGAACGTGTTCAACGTGCATTCGCAGCGCTCGCCAGTGGATGGCGCGATTTCGAAGGTCGAATATTTTCCGGGCGCGTATCTGAACGCGGCTGTCGATAAAGCGTCGACGGAGAACGAGCGTAACGCGATCGTCATCGAAACGGCGAGCGGCGCGACGGTGACGTCGGTGCAGATTGCCGGGCTGATCGCGCGGCGCATTTTGTGCTACGTCCGCGCAGGCGAGCCGCTCACGCGCGGCCAGCGCTATGGCTTCATCCGCTTCGGTTCGCGCGTCGACGTGTATCTGCCCGTGGGCAGCCGGCCGCGCGTGTCGATCGGCGAGAAGGTGTCGGCGTCGTCCACGATTCTGGCCGAACTGTAAAGCGGCACAGGGAGGGTTCGATGGCCGCATTCAAACCGCGTCGTCCTCGCAGCAGCGGTGCGCCGCAGCCGCGCCCGTTTCGGCGCAACAAGCCGCCCGTGGTCGCGGAATCCGTGATCGACAGCCGGCGCGCCGCGCGCCAGCAGTTTTTGCGCAAGCGCG
>BBSL01000105.1 GCA_001319865.1 Burkholderia sp. E7m39
TGCGGATGGACGCACTCGCCGACGTGATCCAGCGCGACAGGTCGGTGAAGAAGGTTTATCTGCTGAATCAGGACTACAGCTTCGGACACGACGTGAGCACGCTGGCGCGCGCGGCGCTCGCGCTGAAGCGGCCGGATGTCGCCGTGGTCGGCGACGAGTTTCATCCCATCGGACGTGTAAAGGATTTCGCGCCGTACATCGCGAAGATTCGCGCGAGCGGCGCCGATGCCGTGATCACGGGCAACTGGGGCAACGACCTGACGCTGCTCGTGAAGGCCGCGCGCGAGCAGGGCCTCGATACGAAGTTCTACACGTTCTATGGCAACAGCCTTGGGGCGCCGGCGGCGCTCGGCGACGCGGGCGTCAGGCGCGTGATCGCCGTCGCCGACTGGCATCCGAATGCCGGCGGGGCGGCATCGGACGCGTGGTATGCGTCGTTCCGGCGGCGTTTCCCCGCCGCACAGGATGACTACCCGGTCCTGCGCATGCCGTTGATGATCGAGATGCTGGCGGCAGCGATGACGCGCTCGGGCAGCGCGCAGCCCGACAAGGTGGCGAAGGCGCTCGAAGGCATGAAATACGACGAGGGCGGCTTTCACTTGTCGTGGATGCGCGCCGACGATCATCAGTTGATCCAGCCCCTTTATGTGATGGAGATGGACAAGGCGGGCACGCCAGGCGTCCATTTCGATAACGAGGGCTCTGGCTACGGTTTCAGAACGGTGCTGGCGTTGCCGCCCGAGCGCACCGTCCCCGCCACGACCTGCCGGATGAAGCGACCCTAAGCGGACCCTGAGCGGACCCTGAGCGGACCGGAGCGCGGCCTTGAGCGGACACGCCTTGCAACGGGGCGGACTGCTGCCAAACGGCAAGCTTCGGGCAAGGTTCGCCGGGCGCCAGGGCTGTGCTACAATACGCGACTCGTTTTGTTGTAACCCACGGCACGGCCTTTCTTCCGTGACCGCCTGTGATTCAAAGGAAATCAACATGTCCGTAGCAGAAATCAAAAAATCCGACGTCGTCGCGCAATTCGCACGTGGCGCAAACGACACTGGCTCCCCCGAAGTTCAGGTCGCCCTGCTGACCACGCGCATCAACGAACTGACGGTCCACTTCAAGGCCCACACGAAGGACCACCACAGCCGCCGCGGTCTGCTGCGCATGGTGAGCCGCCGTCGCAAGCTGCTCGACTACCTGAAGGGCAAGGACGCTGATCGTTACCGCGCTCTGATCGAGAAGCTGGGTCTGCGTAAGTAATCCGGCGCATCGGACTTTCTGTCAGCAAGATGCCTGTGTCAGTTCCGCTGATACAGGCATTTTGTTTTTCAACGGTCCGCTTCATGTGAAGTTTGCCGTTGGATCGCCCGTCCGGCGTGCGGTCCGCGCCGCGGGCAAAACGAAATAAAGCCGGGCTTCAGGGTAGGGCGCTGTGTCATTCCAGCGGTTCGCGTGCAGTTGAATGCAATGAGTGCATCCACGCGATTCTCTGGAATGGCATAACACTCCTCTACCCAAAAGGCTTCGGTCCTGACGGTGCCGCGCGCGGTTCGCGCGGCATGACTAAAAGATCAAGGAGGACAAATGTCTCTGTTTAACAAGGTCGTCAAAGAGTTCAAGTGGGGCCAGCATACGGTTCGCATGGAAACGGGTGAAATCGCCCGCCAGGCGAGCGGTGCCGTGCTCGTCGACGTCGAAGACACCGTCGTGCTGGCCACTGTGGTCGGCGCGAAGACGGCGAAGCCCGGCCAGGACTTCTTCCCGCTGACCGTCGACTACATCGAAAAGACCTACTCGGCAGGCAAGATCCCGGGCGGGTTCTTTCGCCGCGAAGGCCGTCCGTCGGAAGGCGAAACGCTGATTTCGCGCCTGATCGACCGCCCGCTGCGGCCGCTGTTCCCGGAAGGCTTCTACAACGAAGTGCAGGTCGTCATCCACGTCATGTCGATCAACCCGGAAGTTCCCGCCGACATCCCCGCGCTGATCGGCGCGTCGGCTGCGCTGGCCATTTCGGGCCTGCCGTTCAACGGCCCCGTCGGTGCGGCGCGCGTCGCGTACATCAACAACGAGTACGTGCTGAACCCGACCCGTTCGCAAAGCAAGGAATCGCGTCTGGACCTCGTCGTCGCCGGTACGGAGCGCGCGGTGCTGATGGTCGAGTCCGAAGCGGACCAACTGCCGGAAGACGTGATGCTGGGCGCCGTCGTGTTCGGCCATGAGCAGATGCAAACGGCCATCGACGCGATCCACGAACTGGTTCGCGAAGGCGGCAAGCCCGAGTGGGACTGGCAGCCGGCGCCGAAGAACGAAGCGCTGATCTCGCGCGTCAACGAAATCGCCTACAACGAACTGCTGTCGGCGTATCAGATGCGTGACAAGCAGGCTCGCTCGACGAAGCTGAAGGAAGTCTACGCAGCCACGCAAGCCAAGCTCGAAGAAGAAGCGGCGGCAGCGGGCACGGTGGCGGCCGACAAGGCGTCGGTGGGCAACGTGCTGTTCGACATCGAAGCGAAGATCGTCCGTTCGCAGATCCTGAACGGCGAGCCGCGTATCGACGGCCGCGACACGCGCACCGTTCGCCCGATCGAAATCCGCACGGGCGTCCTGCCGCGCACGCACGGCTCGGCGCTGTTCACGCGCGGCGAGACGCAGGCGCTGGTGGTGGCCACGCTCGGCACGAAGGGCGATGAGCAGATCATCGACGCGCTCGAAGGCGAGTACCGCGACCGCTTCATGCTCCACTACAACATGCCCCCGTTCGCGACGGGCGAAACGGGCCGTGTCGGCTCGCCGAAGCGCCGCGAAATCGGCCACGGTCGCCTCGCCAAGCGCGCGCTGGTCGCGTGCCTGCCGAGCGCCGAAGAATTCGGCTACTCGATCCGCGTCGTGTCGGAAATCACGGAATCGAACGGTTCGTCGTCGATGGCATCGGTGTGCGGCGGCTGTCTCGCGCTGATGGACGCCGGCGTGCCGATGAAGGCGCACGTTGCGGGCATCGCGATGGGCCTGATCCTCGAAGGCAACAAGTTCGCCGTGCTGACCGACATCCTCGGCGACGAAGATCACCTCGGCGACATGGACTTCAAGGTGGCGGGCACGGAAGCTGGCGTGACGGCGCTGCAGATGGACATCAAGATCCAGGGCATCACGAAGGAAATCATGCAGGTCGCGCTCGCGCAGGCGAAGGAAGGCCGCATGCACATCCTCGGCAAGATGACCTCGGCCGTGTCGGGCGTGAACACAGAGTTGTCGGCCTACGCGCCGCGCATGATCACGATCAAGATCAATCCGGAAAAGATCCGCGACGTGATCGGCAAGGGTGGCTCGGTGATCCGCGCGCTGACGGAAGAAACGGGCACGACGATCGATATTTCCGACGACGGCGTCGTCACGATCGCGAGCACGAGCAGCGAAGGCATGGCCGAAGCGAAGAAGCGCATCGAAAACATCACGGCGGAAGTCGAAGTGGGTCAGGTCTACGAAGGCACGATTCTCAAGCTGCTGGATTTCGGCGCGATCGTGAACCTGCTGCCGGGCAAGGATGGTCTGCTGCACATTTCGGAAATCGCCAACGAGCGCATCAAGGACATCAACGATTACCTGAAGGAAGGCCAGCAAGTGAAGGTCAAGGTCATCCAGACGGACGAGAAGGGTCGTGTGCGTCTGTCGGCGAAAGCGCTGCTGAACGAAGCAGCGCAATCGGAACCCACGCCGCAGCAATAATGCGGTGAAAGCCAGACGGCCGGCAGCGTGAAAGCGCGCCGGCCGTTTTTCATGTAGGGTGGATTGCAGTGCGAACTGGTTTTCGCGACCGGCATGCAGTGCAATCCAGACCTGGGGAGAGACGACGATGAACGCAATCGAAATCACCGAATTCGGTGCGCCGGAAGTCTTGAAACTCGCCGAGCGGCCGGCGCCAGAGCCGAAGGCGGGCGAAGTGCTGATCAAGGTGTCCGCATCGGGCGTGAACCGCCCGGACGTGTTTCAGCGCAAGGGCGGTTACGCGCCGCCGCCGGGCGCTTCGGATCTGCCGGGGCTCGAAGTGGCGGGCGAAATCGTCGGTGGAAATATCGACGAGAAGCGCAATCCGTTCGGTCTGAAGATCGGCGATCGCGTGTGTGCGCTGATGGCGGGCGGCGGCTATGCCGAATACGCCGCCGTGCCGTTGCTGCAATGCCTGCCCGTGCCGAAGGGCTTCTCCGATATCGAAGCGGCGGCGTTGCCCGAGACGTTCTTCACCGTCTGGAGCAATGTTTTTGACCGTGCGATGCTCGGCAAGGGCGAGGGCGGCGAGAACGAGACGTTTCTGGTGCAGGGCGGCTCGAGCGGCATCGGCGTGACGGCGATCCAGATTGCGCATGCGCTCGGCTTTCGCGTGTTCGCGACGGCGGGCACGGATGAAAAGTGCCGCGCATGCGAGGAGCTCGGTGCGGAGCGCGCGATCAACTACAAGACGGAAGATTTCGTCGAAGTGATCAAGTCGCTGACCAACGACCGCGGCGTCGACGTGATCCTCGACATGGTCGCGGGCAGCTATGTGCCGCGCGAGCTGCAGGCGCTCGCCGACGGCGGACGGCTCGTGATCATCGCGTTGCTCGGCGGCGCCAAGGCGGAGGTGAATCTGAACGAGGTTCTGCGCCGCCGGCTGACGGTCACGGGCTCGACGCTGCGTCCGCGTCCTGTCGAGTTCAAGGCGAAAATCGCCGCGCAGCTCAAGGAGCATGTGTGGCCGCACCTCGAAGACGGCACGATCAAGCCGGTGATCTACAAGGTGTTTCCGGCCGCGCAGGCCGCGCAGGCGCACGAGCTGATGGAAAGCAGCACGCACGTCGGCAAGATCGTGCTCAATTGGGGCGCGGGTGCTTGACAGCGCTCGTTTAATTGAGTTTGACCCAGTCTGTCAGCACACAGTAAAATCGCGTGTTTTGCGCGTTCCGCATGGTTTTTGCATGCGGACCGGGTGGCGAGCGCCGACGAAGCGAAAGCGTTCACAACCCGCACCACGATAAAACGAGCGAGACGATGGCGAAACAACGAGCAAAACTGGTAGTCGGTAACTGGAAGATGCACGGTCGGCTGGCCGAAAACCGCGTGCTGCTGCAGGCAATATCGCGCGGCGCCGAAGATCTTCCAGGCGATGTGCGAGTCGGCGTGTGCGTGCCCTGCCCCTATCTGGCGCAGGCGCAAACGCTGCTCGAGGGCGGCCGCGTCGCGTGGGGCGTGCAGGACATTTCCGCGCACGAGCAAGGCGCCTATACCGGCGAGGTTGCGGCCGGAATGGCCGTGGAGTTTGGCGCGTCGTACGCGATCGTCGGGCATTCGGAGCGTCGTGCGTATCATTGCGAGGGCGCCGACACAGTCGGCGTGAAGGCGCAGTGCGCGCTCGCGGCGGGTTTGACGCCGATCGTCTGCGTCGGTGAAACGCTCGAACAGCGCGATGCCGGCAATACGGAGCAGGTCGTGGGCGAGCAGCTCGATGCGGTGCTCGCGAAGCTGTCTGTGGAGGAAGTGGCTCGCATCGTCGTCGCTTATGAGCCCGTGTGGGCAATCGGCACGGGCAGGAGCGCAACGGCACAGCAGGCGCAGGACGTGCACGCGTTTTTGCGTTCGCGTCTCGCAGCAAAGGGAGGCGATGCCGCCGACGTGCTGTTGCTGTATGGCGGCAGCGTGAAGCCTGACAACGCGGAAGACCTGTTCAGCCAGCCGGATATCGACGGCGGACTGATCGGCGGCGCGTCGTTGAAGGACAAGGATTTCCTGGCAATCTGCACTGCAGCTGTCGCGGCAACGGCCGCGCGCTGATGCATCCGGCAGCTTGCCCGGGCGAGGTGACCCATTGCGTGCAGCATATCGTGCTGTGCGGTTAAATAAAGACTCAGGTGAGTGTGATGCTGTATTTGAAAACGTTGATCATTGTCGTCCAGTTGCTGTCGGCGCTTGGCGTCATCGGCCTCGTGCTGCTGCAACACGGCAAGGGCGCCGACATGGGCGCGGCTTTCGGTAGCGGCGCGTCGGGCAGTCTCTTCGGCGCGACGGGTTCTGCTAATTTTCTGTCACGTACCACTGCGATACTGGCGGCAGTGTTCTTCGTGACCACGCTGGCACTGACGTATCTCGGCGCTTATCATTCGAAACCTTCGGCAGGCGTGCTTGGCAATATGCCCGCATCGGCACCCGTGGCGGCCTCGGTGGCTCCCGCTGCGTCGGCACCCGCTAATGCGTCCGCCGCAGTCGCTGCATCTGCAGCTTCTGCGCCAGGCCAAGACGTGCCGAAATAAATTTTCGAAGAAAACGCGTTTGTGCGTTGAACAAACTGTGTAGCCGGGTTACAATTCAAGTCTTGAAGCGATTCGCGGGTTTTACAAGTTGTTTTCCCGGATTGCAGACAGTGCCGACGTGGTGAAATTGGTAGACACGCTATCTTGAGGGGGTAGTGGCGAAAGCTGTGCGAGTTCGAGTCTCGCCGTCGGCACCAATGTTATCTAATGCCAGCCGCTTGCTTCAGCTTCGGCTGGCATTTTCACTTCTGGGGTGGTGTTTGCTGTGGGCTTTCAACATCAAGCATCCCGAAGTGTTTCGCGTCAGGGGTTGTTCGAAATAGTTCACGTCTCCTGACGTTACTCAGAACCAACCGATTGAGGATAGCTTTGAACCTCGCAGCCTATTTCCCCGTATTGCTGTTCCTCCTCGTGGGCACCGGTTTAGGCGTAGCACTGGTCAGTATCGGCAAGATCCTCGGTCCGAATCGACCGGACACCGAAAAAAACGCACCCTACGAGTGCGGCTTCGAAGCATTCGAAGATGCGCGCATGAAGTTCGACGTGCGCTACTACCTGGTTGCCATTCTCTTCATCATTTTCGACCTTGAAACGGCATTCCTGTTTCCGTGGGGCGTTGCTCTGCGCGACATCGGCTGGCCCGGTTTCATCTCGATGATGATTTTTCTGCTCGAATTCCTGCTGGGCTTCGCCTATATCTGGAAGAAAGGTGGTCTTGACTGGGAATGACGGGTTAATCGCCGGTGTGCATGGGTGGCGATGGCTCGCCGCCCGTCTGGAGTGGAAAACAAATGAGTATCGAAGGGGTCTTGAAGGAAGGGTTTGTCACCACGACGGCTGACAAGCTGATCAACTGGACGCGTACCGGTTCTTTGTGGCCGATGACGTTCGGTCTCGCGTGTTGCGCGGTTGAGATGATGCATGCGGGCGCTGCCCGTTATGACCTCGACCGTTTCGGCGTGGTGTTTCGTCCGAGTCCGCGTCAGTCGGACGTGATGATCGTCGCCGGCACGTTGTGCAACAAGATGGCGCCTGCGCTGCGCAAGGTCTACGACCAGATGGCTGAGCCGCGCTGGGTGATCTCGATGGGTTCGTGCGCGAACGGCGGCGGTTACTACCACTACTCGTATTCAGTGGTGCGCGGCTGCGATCGCATCGTGCCCGTCGACGTGTACGTGCCGGGTTGTCCGCCCACGGCTGAAGCGCTGGTGTACGGCGTGATCCAGCTGCAAGCCAAGATTCGCCGCACCAATACCATCGCCCGTCAATAAGGCTCAAGCCTCCCCACAATATGGCAAGCAAACTCGAGACCCTCAAAGCGAACCTCGAGGCGGCCTTTGGCGGCCGCCTGGCAAGCATCACCGAGTCCATCGGTGAGTTGACCATCGTCGTGAAGGCGGGCGATTACCTCGAAGTGGCCAGGCGCCTGCGCGACGACGCAACGCTGCGCTTCGAGCAACTGATCGATCTGTGCGGCGTCGACTATCAGACATACGGTGAAGGCGCTTACGAAGGTCCGCGTTTTGCCGCCGTCCTGCATCTGCTGTCCATCTCGAACAACTGGCGTCTGCGCGTGCGCGTGTTCGCACCGGACGACGACGTGCCGCTCGTCGCATCCGTCGTCGACATCTGGAATTCGGCGAACTGGTACGAGCGCGAAGCATTCGACCTGTACGGCATCGTCTTCGAAGGTCACCCGGACCTGCGCCGCATCCTGACCGATTACGGTTTCATCGGTCACCCGTTCCGCAAGGATTTCCCTGTCTCCGGCTACGTCGAAATGCGATACGACCCGGAAGAAAAGCGCGTCGTCTATCAGCCGGTGACGATCGAGCCTCGGGAAATCACGCCGCGCGTGATCCGCGAGGATCGCTATGGCGGCCTGAAACACTAAGAGAACGCCATGGCAGAGATCAAAAACTACACGCTCAACTTCGGCCCGCAGCACCCGGCAGCGCACGGCGTACTGCGCCTCGTGCTCGAACTCGACGGCGAAGTGATCCAGCGCGCCGATCCGCACATCGGCCTGCTGCACCGTGCGACCGAAAAGCTCGCGGAAAGCAAGACGTTCATCCAGTCGGTGCCGTACATGGACCGTCTCGACTACGTGTCGATGATGGTCAACGAGCACGGCTATGTGCTGGCCATCGAAAAGCTGCTCGGCATCGACGTGCCCATCCGCGCGAAGTACGTCCGCGTGCTGTTCGACGAAGTCACGCGCGTGCTGAACCACCTGATGTGGATCGGCGCGCACGCGCTGGACGTCGGCGCAATGGCCGTGTTTCTGTATGCGTTCCGTGAGCGCGAAGATCTGATGGACGTGTATGAAGCAGTGTCCGGCGCCCGGATGCACGCTGCGTACTATCGTCCGGGCGGCGTTTATCGCGATCTGCCGGACGCGATGCCGCAGTACAAGGTTTCGAAGATTCGCAACGCGAAGGCCCTGTCGAAGATGAACGAGAACCGTCAGGGTTCGCTGCTCGACTTCATTGAAGACTTCTTCAATCGTTTCCCCGGCTGTGTTGACGAGTACGAAACGCTGCTCACCGACAACCGCATCTGGAAGCAGCGCCTCGTAGGTATCGGCGTCGTGAGTCCGGAGCGCGCCATGCAACTCGGCCTGTCGGGCGCGATGCTGCGCGGCTCGGGCATCGAGTGGGATCTGCGCAAGAAGCAGCCGTACGAGGTGTACGACCAACTCGACTTCGACATTCCCGTCGGCGTGAACGGCGATTGCTACGACCGCTATCTGGTGCGCGTCGAGGAAATGCGTCAATCCACGCGCATTGCGAAACAGTGCATTGAATGGCTGCGCAAGAATCCTGGCCCCGTGATGACGGACAATCACAAGGTTGCGCCGCCGTCGCGCGTCGGCATGAAGTCGAACATGGAAGAGCTGATTCACCACTTCAAGCTCTTCACGGAAGGCTTCCACGTGCCGGAAGGCGAAGCGTACGCGGCTGTCGAGCACCCGAAGGGCGAGTTCGGCATTTACCTCGTGTCCGACGGCGCGAACAAGCCGTATCGCCTCAAGATTCGCGCGCCGGGCTATGCGCATCTGTCCGCGCTCGACGAAATGGCGCGCGGCCACATGATCGCCGACGCCGTGACGATCATCGGCACGCAGGACATCGTGTTCGGTGAAGTGGATCGCTAGACGATTTCCACAAGCGATATTCATCAAGGTGCGCGCCCGCGCAGCCGATAAAGCATGAGAAATGGGGCGCGCGTCAAGCATAGGAACGCCGGGTCTGTCGCAACATGCAGCGCGCGACAGGTTTTCGTTCGGTAGGAATTGAAAGAGTCGTGTCTGAAAATGATCTCAGCTGAAGGCCTGAAAGAAATCGATCGTGCGATCGCGAAGTATCCCGCCGATCAGAAACAGTCCGCCGTGATGTCGGCGCTGGCGGTCGGCCAGGAAGAGCTTGGCTGGCTGTCGCCCGAACTGATGCAGTTCGTCGCGGATTATCTCGGCATGCCGGCCGTCGCCGTGCAGGAGGTTGCGACCTTCTACACGATGTACGAGACGAAGCCCGTCGGCAAATACAAGATCACGCTCTGCACGAACCTGCCGTGCCAGCTCGGTCCCGATGGCGGTTCGGACAGCGCCGCCGAATATCTGAAGCAGAAGCTCGGCATCGACTTCGGCGAAACCACCGCGGACGGCAAGTTCACCCTCAAAGAGGGCGAATGCATGGGCTCTTGCGGTGACGCACCGGTGCTGCTCGTGAACAACCATCGTATGTGCAGCTTCATGAGCCGCGAGAAGATCGATCAGCTGCTCGAGGAACTTTCGAAATGACGTCTTTACACGATCGTCACATCAAACCGCTGATTCTCGCCGGCCTGAACGGCGACAACTGGCATCTTCAGGATTACGTCGAGCGCGGTGGCTACAAGCAGCTGCGCCGTATTCTGGAAGAAAAGATTCCCCCCGAGCAGGTGATCGCCGACGTGAAGGCATCGGGTCTGCGCGGCCGCGGCGGTGCGGGCTTCCCGACGGGCCTGAAGTGGAGCTTCATGCCGCGCCAGTTTCCGGGGCAGAAGTACCTCGTCTGCAACTCGGATGAAGGCGAGCCGGGCACGTTCAAGGACCGCGACATCCTGCGCTGGAATCCGCATTCGCTGATCGAAGGCATGGCCATCGGCGCGTATGCAATGGGCATCACAGTCGGCTACAACTACATTCACGGCGAAATCTTCGAGGTCTATCGACGCTTCGAAGAAGCGCTCGAAGAAGCACGCGCGGCGGGCTTCCTCGGCGACAACATCATGGGCTCGGGCTTCTCGTTCCAGCTGCATGCGCACCACGGTTACGGCGCGTACATCTGCGGCGAAGAAACGGCGCTGCTCGAGTCGCTGGAAGGCAAGAAGGGTCAGCCGCGCTTCAAGCCGCCTTTCCCGGCGAGCTTCGGCGTGTACGGCAAGCCGACCACGATCAACAACACGGAAACGTTCGCAGCCGTGCCGTTCCTGCTGGCCGTCGGCCCGCAGACTTACCTCGAAATGGGTAAGCCGAACAACGGCGGCACGAAGATCTTCTCAGTGTCGGGCGACGTCGAGCGTCCTGGCAACTACGAAGTTCCGCTCGGCACGCCGTTCGCGACGCTGCTGGACCTCGCGGGCGGCATGCGCGGCGGCAAGAAGATCAAGGCCGTGATTCCTGGCGGTTCGTCGGCGCCCGTGATTCCGGGTGAGCTGATGATGCAAACCGACATGGATTACGACTCGATCGCCAAGCAGGGCTCGATGCTCGGCTCGGGCGCCGTCATCGTGATGGACGAAACGCGCTGTATGGTGCGCTCGCTGTTGCGCCTGTCGTACTTCTATTACGAAGAGTCGTGCGGTCAGTGCACGCCGTGCCGCGAAGGCACGGGCTGGCTGTATCGCGTCGTGCATCGTATCGAGCACGGTCTGGGCCGCAAGGAAGACCTGGACCTGCTGAACTCGGTTGCCGAAAACATCATGGGCCGCACGATTTGCGCGCTCGGCGATGCGGCCGCGATGCCGGTGCGAGGCATGCTGAAGCACTACTGGGACGAATTCGAGTACCACGTCGCCAACAAGCGTTGCGTCGTCGGCGGTCATGCCGGCGCGACGGCGGCCTCGGAAACGGTCGCCGCATAACAAGGCCAACGCGAGCCAGGGTCAAACGCGGGAGCCGCCGCTTTGCGCTGCGAAGCGGCGAGCGGGCGAACGATTGAGCGGTAACAGGTTAAGGAAGATTGACCATCATGGTTGAACTTGAAATAGACGGCAAGAAAGTAGACGTGCCCGAAGGCAGCATGATCATTCAGGCTGCGCATAAGGTCGATACGTATATTCCGCATTTCTGCTATCACAAGAAGCTGTCCATTGCGGCCAATTGCCGGATGTGTCTCGTCGACGTCGAGAAGATGCCGAAGGCCGTGCCTGCATGCGCGACGCCGGTGTCGGCGGGCATGATCGTGCGCACGAAGTCGGAGAAGGCGATCAAGGGCCAGCAGTCCGTGATGGAGTTCCTGCTGATCAACCATCCGCTCGATTGCCCGATCTGCGACCAGGGCGGCGAATGCCAGCTGCAGGATCTGGCCGTCGGCTACGGCAAGTCGGCATCGCGCTATAGCGAAGAAAAGCGCGTGGTGTTCCACAAGAACGTCGGCCCGCTGATCTCGATGGAAGAGATGTCGCGCTGCATCCACTGCACGCGCTGCGTGCGCTTCGGCGAAGAAATCGCGGGCGTGATGGAGCTTGGCATGCTGGGCCGCGGCGAGCATTCGGAAATCACCTCGTTCGTCGGCAAAACGGTCGACTCCGAGCTGTCGGGCAACATGATCGATCTGTGCCCGGTCGGCGCGCTGACGAGCAAGCCGTTCCGTTACAGTGCCCGTACGTGGGAACTGTCGCGTCGCAAGTCGGTGAGCCCGCATGATTCCGTCGGCGCGAACCTCGTCGTGCAAGTCAAGAACAACCGCGTGATGCGCGTTCTGCCGTTCGAAAACGAAGCCATCAACGAGTGCTGGATTTCGGACAAGGACCGCTTCTCGTATGAAGGCCTGAACAGCCCCGAACGTCTGACCCGGCCGATGCTCAAGCAAGGCGGCCAGTGGATCGAGACGGACTGGCAGACGGCGCTCGAATATGTAGTCAAGGGCCTGAACGGCATCAAGGCCGACCACGGCGCGGACGCGATTGCCACGCTCGGCAGCGCGCACAGCACGGTCGAAGAATTGTTCCTGCTCAAGCAGATCGCGCAAGCCGTCGGTACGCCGAACGTCGATTTCCGTCTGCGTCAGACGGACTTCTCGGCGGGCACGAGCGGCACGCCGTGGCTGGGCACGTCGATCGCCAATCTGTCGATGGTCGACAGCGCGCTGGTGATCGGCTCGTCGCTGCGCCGCGATCATCCGCTGTTTGCCGCGCGTCTGCGTCAGGCGGCGAAGGCCGGCGCGGCGATC
>BBSL01000106.1 GCA_001319865.1 Burkholderia sp. E7m39
GATTCCGCAGGCCGCGCGCATCGCGGCGGCGCCGTCGGCATGGCTCGACGAGCTCGCGGGTATCGCGGCGGCCGTCTCGGAAGCGAAGGGCGTCGCGCTGCCGGAAGCGTTCGCGGGCGTGCAGGCAACGGACGCAGCAAAGCAGACGGCGGCATCGCTGGGTGCCGGCGAAGTCCGCGTCGTGCTGCTCGGCAACGGTGCCGTCCAGCATCCGGAGTTCGCGCGCATTCACGCCGCGGCACAATGGATCGCCGACGCGACGGGCGCAACGCTGGGCTTCCTGACGGAAGCAGCGAACACGGTTGGCGCACACCTCGTCGGCGCATTGCCGGGCGAGGGCGGCCTGAACGCACGCGAAGCATTCGAGCAGCCGCGCAAGGGTTACGTGCTGCTGAACCTCGAACCTGAATTCGACACGGCCAATCCGGCACAAGCGCTTGCCGCGCTGAACCAGGCGGAAATGGTCGTCGTGCTGTCGCCGTTCCAGACGGGCGCCGAATACGCCGATGTCCTGCTGCCGATCGCGCCGTTCACGGAAACGGCCGGCACGTTCGTCAACGCGGAAGGCACGGTGCAGATGTTCAACGGCGTCGTGCGTCCGCTCGGCGACACGCGTCCCGCATGGAAGGTGCTGCGCGTGCTGGGCAACCTGCTCGGCGCACAAGGTTTCGACTACGACACGGCAGAAGACGTGCGTGTCGCCGCGCTGGGCGATGGCGACCTGACGCCGCGTCTGTCGAACAAGACGTCGTTTGCCGTCTCGCGCGGCAACGGCGCGAAGGCAGCGAACGGCTCGTTCGAGCGCGTCGCCGACGTGCCGATCTACCACACCGATCAACTCGTGCGCCGCGCACAATCGCTG
Organism: Burkholderia sp. E7m39; assembly: GCA_001319865.1. Classification (GTDB taxonomy): domain Bacteria; phylum Pseudomonadota; class Gammaproteobacteria; order Burkholderiales; family Burkholderiaceae; genus Paraburkholderia; species Paraburkholderia bengalensis. The sequence goes on from BBSL01000106.1 coordinate 863, forward strand.
CATCTGACGGCGGCTGCACGCGCAGCCAACACCGTCGGCCTGCCGGCTGCGCTGTTCGACAAGCTGGGTTTGAAGGAAGGCGACGCGGTGCGCGTTCGTCAGGGCGATCGCTCGGTGCAGGTGCCGGCCGTGCGTGATGCGAATCTTGCGGAGACGGTCGTCCGCGTGTCGGCGGCTACGCCTGCCGGTGCAGCGCTGGGCAGCCTGTTCGGTGAACTGGTGGTGGAGAAGGCGTAATGACCTTGTTCGATTCGATCAACGCCGGCGGCAGCCAGCTTCTCGGCGTCGCGTGGCCCACGGTGTGGGCGCTGGTGCGCATTCTGGTGGTGGCCGTCGCGATCCTGCTGTGCGTGGCGTATCTGATTCTGTGGGAGCGTAAGCTGATCGGCTGGATGCACGTGCGTCTCGGGCCGAACCGCGTCGGCCCCGCGGGTCTGCTGCAACCGATCGCCGACGTGCTGAAGCTTCTGCTGAAGGAAGTCATTCAGCCGACCCAGGCGAGCCGCTGGACCTACATGATCGCCCCGGTGATGGTGGTGGTCCCCGCGTTCGCGGTCTGGGCGGTGATTCCGTTCCAGGCGGGCGCCGTGCTCGGCGACATCAACGCGGGCCTGCTGTACGCGATCTCGATTTCGTCGATCGGCGTCTATGGTGTGATTCTCGCCGGCTGGGCGTCGAACTCGAAGTACGCGTTCCTTGGCGCAATGCGCGCGGCGGCGCAGATGGTGTCGTACGAAATCTCGATGGGTTTCGCGCTCGTGGTCGTGATGATGACGGCGGGCACGATGAACCTGTCCGACATCGTCGGCTCGCAGATGCGCGGTTTCTTCGCCGGTCACGGCATCACGTTCCTGTCGTGGAACTGGCTGCCGCTGCTGCCGTCGTTCGTCGTGTACTTTATTTCGGGCCTCGCCGAAACGAACCGCCACCCGTTCGACGTGGTGGAAGGCGAATCGGAAATCGTCGCGGGTCACATGATCGACTACTCGGGTATGGCGTTCGCGCTGTTTTTCCTCGCCGAGTACATCAACATGATCGTGATCTCGGCGCTGGCGTCGGTCCTGTTCCTGGGCGGCTGGAGCGCACCGTTCGAGTTCCTGTCGTTCATCCCGGGCATTTTCTGGCTGCTGCTGAAAGTCTTCTTGCTGCTATCGGTATTCATCTGGGCGCGCGCGACGTTCCCGCGCTACCGCTATGACCAGATCATGCGTCTGGGCTGGAAGGTGTTCCTGCCCGTTACTGTGATCTGGGTCGTGGTGGTCGGCTTCTGGATCATGTCGCCGTTGAATATCTGGAAATAAAGGGGCGGACGAACCATGACCGCAATCCAAAACTTCTTCAAGACCTTCTTTCTGACCGAGCTGCTCAAGGGCCTCGCGCTGACGGGACGCTACACGTTCCAGCGCAAGATCACCGTGCAGTTCCCCGAAGAGAAGACCCCGATGTCGCCGCGCTTTCGTGGCCTGCACGCACTGCGCCGCTATGAAAACGGCGAAGAGCGCTGCATCGCCTGCAAGCTGTGCGAAGCGGTGTGCCCGGCGCTCGCGATCACGATCGAATCGGAAACGCGCGCGGACAACACGCGCCGCACGACGCGCTACGACATCGACCTGACCAAGTGCATCTTCTGCGGTTTCTGCGAAGAGAGCTGCCCCGTCGATTCGATCGTCGAGACGCACATCCTCGAATATCACGGCGAAAAGCGCGGCGACCTGTACTTCACGAAGGACATGCTGCTGGCAGTCGGCGACCGCTACGAAGCGGAAATCGCTGCGAACAAGGCGGCGGACGCGCCCTATCGTTGATAGGTTGATACAGCGCAGTTCGACGCCGCATGGTCTGCCAGGCATGAGACCGCGCGGCGCTGCCAGACCGCTCTGGCGCCGCGTCGTGCAACATGACGCGCGCCAAGGCACCAAGCCTGACGATGGCCTAACGATGAATCGGTAATCATGGACTTCACGACCGTACTGTTCTACATCTTCGCGCTACTCCTGACGGTGTCAGGGCTGAAGGTGATCACTTCGCGCAACCCGGTGTCGTCCGCGTTGTTCCTCGTGCTCGCGTTCTTCAACGCGGCCGCGATCTGGATGCTGCTGCAGGCGGAATTCCTCGCGATCCTGCTGGTGCTGGTGTATGTCGGCGCGGTGATGGTGCTGTTCCTGTTCGTCGTGATGATGCTGGACATCAATCTCGACGTGCTGCGGCGCGACTTCAGGCGTTTCGTGCCGATGGCGACCGTCGTCGGCGCGATCATCGTGGTCGAAACGGCACTGATCCTGTGGCACGGCTACGGCGCGACGGTTCAACCCGTGCGCGACACGACGGCGGCTGTCGCCGGCGCCGCCGACTGGTCGAACACGCGCCTGATCGGCAAGATCATCTACACCGACTACATTTTCGCGTTCGAAGTGGCGGGCCTCGTGCTGCTCGTCGCGATCATCGCGGCGATTGCGCTGACCGCGCGTCACGGCAAGGACAGCAAGCGCCAGCGCGTGTCGGAACAGGTCAAGGTGCGCGCGCAAGACCGCGTGCGCGTGGTCAAGATGGCCGCCGAGAAAGAACAACCGGCCGAGCCCGAAGCCATTACCGGCGACGCGGGCGCCGGCAAGAACAGCTGACGACAGGAGAAAAAAACATGTTGTCCCTAGCTCATTACCTCGTGCTTGGCGCGATCCTGTTCGCGATCAGCATCGTCGGCATTTTCCTGAACCGTCGCAACGTCATCATCATCCTGATGGCGATCGAACTGATGCTGCTGGCGGTCAACACGAACTTCGTCGCGTTCTCGCACTATCTCGGCGATGTGCATGGCCAGATCTTTGTCTTCTTCGTGCTGACGGTTGCGGCAGCCGAAGCGGCGATCGGCCTTGCGATTCTGGTGACCCTGTTCCGTAGTCTCGACACGATCAATGTCGAGGATCTCGATCAGCTCAAAGGTTAATTTCAGGCACAGACGCATATGTCAACGACACTCAATGAAAACCTGCTGCTGGCGGTTGTGCTCGCACCGCTGGCCGGCTCGCTGATTGCGGGGCTTTTCGGCAAGACGATAGGGCGCAAGGGTGCCCATTCCGTCACGATCCTCGGCGTCGCGATCTCGTTCGTGCTCTCGTGCATGGTGTTTCTCGACGTGCTGAAGGGCGCGAGCTTCAACGCCACCGTCTACGAATGGATGACGGTCGGCAAGGTGAAGTTCGAAGTCGGCTTCCTCGTCGACACGCTGACGGCGATGATGATGTGCGTGGTGAACTTCGTGTCGCTGATGGTGCACATCTACACGATCGGCTACATGGCCGACGAAGAGACGGGCTACGAGCGCTTCTTCTCGTACATTTCGCTGTTCACGTTCTCGATGCTGATGCTCGTGATGAGCAACAACTTCCTGCAGCTGTTCTTCGGCTGGGAAGCGGTGGGTCTCGTGTCGTACCTGCTGATCGGCTTCTACTTCAAGCGCGAGAGCGCAATCTACGCGAACATGAAGGCGTTCATCGTGAACCGCGTGGGCGATTTCGGCTTCATTCTCGGCATCGGCCTGCTGCTCGCGTACGGCGGCTCGATGAACTACGGCGACGTGTTCGCGAAGAGCCACGAACTGGCTTCGCTGAGCTTTCCGGGCACCGACTGGGGCCTGCTGACCGTTGCGTGTATTTGCCTGTTCATCGGCGCGATGGGTAAGTCGGCGCAGTTCCCGCTGCACGTGTGGCTGCCCGACTCGATGGAAGGCCCGACGCCGATCTCCGCGCTGATTCACGCGGCAACCATGGTGACGGCGGGTATCTTCATGGTGACGCGCATGTCGCCGCTGTTCGAGCTGTCGGATTCGGCGCTGTCGTTCATCACGGTGATCGGCGCGATCACGGCGCTGTTCATGGGCTTTCTCGGCGTCGTGCAGAACGACATCAAGCGTGTCGTCGCTTATTCCACGCTCTCGCAGCTCGGCTACATGACGGTCGCGCTGGGTGTGTCGGCGTACCCGGTCGCCGTGTTCCACCTGATGACGCACGCGTTCTTCAAGGCGCTGCTGTTCCTCGGCGCGGGTTCGGTGATCATCGGCATGCACCACGACCAGGACATGCGCAACATGGGCGGCCTGCGCAAGTACATGCCCATCACCTGGATCACGTCGCTGGTCGGTTCGCTGGCGCTGATCGGCACGCCGTTCTTCTCGGGCTTCTACTCGAAAGACTCGATCATCGACGCGGTCAAGCTGTCGCATCTGCCGGGTTCGGGCTTTGCATACTTCTCGGTGGTCGCGAGCGTGTTCGTGACGGCGCTGTACTCGTTCCGCATGTACTTCATGGTGTTCCACGGCGAAGAGCGTTTCCGCGGTCCGAAGCACCCGGAATCGCCGATGGGCATCGAAGCGGCCGCGCACGCGCATGACGACCATGGCCATGGTCACGGCCACGACGATCATCACCACGCGCACGAGCCGCACGAAACGCCGTGGGTCGTGTGGGTGCCGCTGGTGCTGCTCGCCATTCCGTCGATCGTGATCGGCGCGATCGCGATCAGCCCGATGCTGTACGGCGATTTCTTCCAGCACGGCGTCGCGTTCGAGAAAGTCATCTTCATTGGTGAGAATCATCCGGCGCTGCATGAAATGGCGGAAGAATTCCAGGGCTGGGCATCGATGGGCCTGCACGCCTATTCGGGTCTGCCCGTGTGGCTGGCGCTCGCGGGTGTCGTGGTGTCGTGGTTCCTGTACCTGAAGCGTCCGGACCTGCCGGCCGTCATCAAGCGTGCATTCGGCCCGATCTACACGTTGCTGGATAACAAGTACTACATGGACAAGATCAACGAAGTCGTCTTTGCGCGCGGCGCCGTGGCCATCGGCCGTGGCCTGTGGAAGGAAGGCGACGTCGTGGTCATCGACGGCATTGTCAACGGAAGTGCACGCTTTGTTGGCTGGTTCGCAAGCGTGATCCGTTTCCTTCAATCGGGTTACATCTACCACTACGCGTTCGCCATGATCATCGGCATGCTGGGGCTCCTAACCCTGTTTGTAACGCTCGGCGGCAAATAAGAACAGGCTGGAGACACTTCTCATGCACACGACGTTTCCGATTCTGAGTATCGCGATCTGGATGCCGATTATTTTCGGCCTGGTGGTTCTTGCCGTCGGTTCAGATCGCAATCCCGGTCCGGCGCGATGGATTGCGCTGATCGGGTCGGTGTTGAGCTTCATCGTGACGATTCCGCTGATCACGGACTTCGACACGAGTACGGCAGCATTGCAGTTCGAAGAAAAGGCAAACTGGATCGATCGCTTCAACATCACGTACCACCTCGGCATCGACGGTATCGCGATGTGGTTCGTCGTGTTGACGGCGTTGATCACAGTGATCGTCGTGATCGCGGCATGGGAAGTGATCACGAAGAACGTCGGGCAATATCTGGCGGCGTTCCTGATCCTGTCCGGCATCATGGTCGGCGTGTTCAGCGCTGCCGACGGCATGCTGTTCTACGTGTTCTTCGAAGCGACGCTGATCCCGATGTACATCATCATCGGCGTGTGGGGCGGACCGAACCGCGTGTACGCGGCGTTCAAGTTCTTCCTCTACACGCTGATGGGCTCGCTGCTGATGCTGGTCGGCCTGCTGTATCTGTACACGCAGACGGGCACGTTCGACCTTGCCGCGTGGCATGCCGCGAAGCTGTCGATGACGCCGCAGGTGCTGCTATTCATCGCGTTCTTCCTCGCGTTCGCCGTGAAGGTGCCGATGTGGCCTGTCCACACGTGGCTGCCCGACGCCCACGTGGAAGCGCCGACGGGCGGTTCGGTGGTGCTGGCCGCGATCATGCTGAAGCTCGGCGCGTATGGTTTCCTGCGTTTCTCGCTGCCTATCGCGCCGGACGCGAGCCACTTTCTTGCGCCCGTCGTGATCACGCTGTCGCTGATTGCCGTCGTGTACATCGGCCTCGTCGCGATGGTGCAGGCAGACATGAAGAAGCTGGTCGCGTATTCGTCGATTGCGCACATGGGCTTCGTCACGCTCGGCTTTTTCATCTTCAACCAGCTCGGTACGGAAGGCGCGATCGTGCAGATGATCTCGCACGGTTTCGTGTCGGGCGCGATGTTCCTTTGCATCGGCGTGCTGTACGACCGCATGCACTCGCGTCAGATCGCCGACTACGGCGGCGTCGTCAACACGATGCCGAAGTTCGCGGCGCTCGTGATGCTGTTCTCGATGGCGAACTGCGGCTTGCCGGGCACGTCGGGTTTCGTCGGCGAGTTCATGGTGATTCTGGCGGCTGTCCAGTACAACTTCTGGATCGCTTTCGGTGCCGCCGTGACGCTGATTCTGGGCGCGGCCTACACGCTGTGGATGTATAAGCGCGTGTACTTCGGTGCGGTTGTGAACGACCACGTGAAGAGTCTCGTCGACATCAACCGCCGCGAATTCTTCATGCTCGGGCTGCTCGCAGTCCTGACGTTGTACATGGGCGTTTATCCGAAGCCCTTTACCGAAGTCATGCACGTGTCGGTGGAAAATCTCCTGTCCCACGTTGCGCAGTCGAAGCTGCCGCTGTCGCAGTGATGCGAAGCGGAGGAATCTAAAGATCATGCAAAACGCACCTATGACCGCCTTGTTACCCGACGCGCTAGTGATGGCCGCTATCGTCGTTGCGTGGCTCAACGAC
>BBSL01000107.1 GCA_001319865.1 Burkholderia sp. E7m39
GGTGGCCGGCGTCTGGTTCGCCATCGACGCTTTCTCGCCGGGCGCCGGGCCACAGTACTTCTTCTCGCGCATGTACGTGGTCGATCCGTTCGCCAACGTGATGAAGGCGGTAGTGTCGCTGGGCTACGCGGTGTCGATCATCTACTCGCGCAAGTACCTCGAGGACCGCGGCCTGTACGAAGGCAACTTCTTCCTGCTCGGCATGTTCTCGCTGCTCGGCCAACTGGTGATGATCTCGGGCAACAACTTCCTGACGCTCTATCTCGGTCTGGAACTGATGTCGCTGTCGCTGTACGCCGCGATCGCGCTGCGCCGTGAAAATGCGCCGTCGAACGAAGCCGCGATGAAGTACTACGTGCTGGGCGCGCTGGCTTCGGGCTTCCTGCTGTACGGCATTTCGATGCTGTATGGCGCGACGGGCTCGCTCGAACTGAACGAAGTGCTGAAGGCGGTTGCGTCGGGTCATATCAACGACGTCGTGCTGCTGTTCGGCGTGATCTTCATCGTCGCGGGTATCGCGTTCAAGATGGGCGCCGTGCCGTTCCACATGTGGGTGCCCGACGTCTATCAGGGCGCGCCGACTGCGATGACGCTAATCGTCGGTGGCGGCCCGAAGGTCGCGGCGTTCGCGTGGGGCCTGCGCTTCCTGGTGATGGGCCTGCTGCCGCTCGCCGTCGATTGGCAGGAGATGCTCGTCATTCTGGCCGCGCTGTCGCTGATCGTCGGCAACATCACGGGTATCGTCCAGCGCAACGTGAAACGCATGCTGGCTTACTCGGCGATCTCGAACATGGGTTTCGTGCTGCTCGGCCTGCTCGCGGGCGTGGTCGACGGCAAGACGGGCGCTGCGGCGAGCGCGTACGGCTCGGCCATGTTCTACAGCATCGTTTATCTCGTGACGACGCTCGGTTCGTTCGGCGTGGTGATGCTGCTCGCGCGCCGCGACTTCGAAGCGGAATCTCTCGACGACTTCAAGGGTCTCAACCAGCGCAGTCCGGTATTTGCGTTCGTGATGATGGTGATGATGTTCTCGCTCGCCGGGATCCCGCCGACGGTCGGCTTCTACGCGAAGCTCGCCGTGCTCGAAGCAACGATGAACGCCGGCCTCACCTGGCTTGCTGTGCTCGCCGTGATCACGTCGCTGTTCGGCGCGTTCTACTACCTGCGCATCGTCAAGCTGATGTACTTCGACGATCCCGTCGACACGACGCCGATCGCGGGCGATACCTGCAAGCGCACGCTGCTCGCGCTGAACGGCGTGGCCGTGCTGGTGCTCGGTATCGTGCCGGGTCCGTTGATGTCGATCTGCCTGAACGCTATCTCGCACACGCTGCCGCTGTAATGTCGGCGGCGGGGTGGTTCATCGTGCTGTTGGCGCTAGTCGGCGCCAACCTGCCGTTCCTGAATCAACGTCTGTTCGGCGTCGTGCCGTTGAGGCCGAAAAAGAAAAGCGCGTGGATCAGGATCGGCGAACTGATCGTGCTGTATTTCATTGTCGGCGCGCTCGGCTTCATGCTCGAAGCGCGCGCCGGCAACCGCTTCGACCAAGGCTGGCAGTTCTATGCAATCACGTTCAGCCTGTTCATCGTTTTCGCCTTCCCGGGCTTCACCTTTCAATATCTCGTCAAACGGCGCTGACGGCGTGAGCCGTCGCCCTGGTTGCCGCCAAGAGGTCGCACATGGCTGAACTTCCCGATCACGACGCCGCGCTTAAAGAGACCTGCATCAAGAGCGAAGTGGCTTATCAAGGGCCGTTCATGACGGTCAAGTGCGACACCGTGCGCCTGCCGGACGGCAAGCAGGCGACGCGCGAGTACGTGCAGCACCCGGGCGCCGTGATGGTGATCCCGCTCTTCGACGATGGCCGCGTGCTGATGGAAAGCCAGTACCGCTACGCGATGGGCAAGGTGATGTATGAATACCCGGCGGGCAAGCTTGACCCGAACGAGGACTCGCTGACCTGCGCCAGGCGCGAACTGCTCGAGGAAACGGGCTATACGGCGCGCGAGTACATCTATCTGACGCGCGTGCACCCCATCATTTCGTACTCGACCGAGTTCATCGACATCTACGTTGCGCGCGGCCTCACGCCGGGCGACCGCAAGCTCGACGACGGCGAGTTTCTCGAAACGTTCATCGCGAAGCTGTCGGACGTGTCCGAATGGGTGCGCAGCGGTCAGTTGAGCGACGTGAAGACGATCATCGGCACGTTCTGGGTGGAGAAGCTGCTGTCAGGCGCATGGCCGGCGAATGCGGCGGAGGCCCGCTGACGCGTGCGTGTCAGATGGTGTCGACTGCAGCGGCATCCGCAGTCCTTCGACGCGGTCCTTCGAAACGGCAGCCATCGCGCTGCCGTTTTCGCTTTTGAAGGTGCCGCGAGCTGGCCATTCGGCCGTCGGCGGACCTTGTGCCAACGCGCTAGAATATCCGCTCCCCGTTCGCTGCCTGAACCGCGACGTGAGCTGGCGCATCGCGTGCGACCACGTGCGCATCAACCGTGTGTCGAAAGAAGGCATTTTTACGAACGACCGTTCACAAATTTCGATTTTGCGCTAAACTCGCACGCAAGCCCTGATTCCACATGAAGGTCCTCGATCTACAGTGTCCGCATGACCATCGGTTCGAAGGCTGGTTCGCTTCCGCCGATGACTTCGAATCGCAGTTGTCCCGCAAGCTGGTCGAATGTCCAATTTGCGGCGCGACCGAAGTGAGCCGTTTGCCGTCGGCGCCGCGCCTGAATCTCTCGGGGGCGACGAGCGCGTCGAAGCCGCAGGCGGCACCGAACGCTGGTGAACTGCAGGCGCAGGTCATGCGCATGCTGCGCGAGGTGCTGGAAAAGACGGAGAACGTGGGCGACCGTTTTGCCGAGGAAGCACGGCGCATTCACTACAACGAAGCGCCCGCTCGCAGCATCCGCGGTGTCACGACGCCGGAAGATGCGCGAGCCCTCGTCGAAGAAGGCATCGATGTGATGCCGCTGCCTGTGCCCGCCGCACTGAAAGAGCCGCTGCAATAGCGATCGCTTGCAGTGCTCCTGGCGGCGCAGGGCCGCGGCCAGGAGACACTGCGTATGGATCTGAATTATTCCCCCGCCGACGACGCATTCCGCGCCGATATTCGCGCCTGGCTCGAAGCAAATCTGCCCAACGAGCTGCGTAACAAGGTTCTCAATCACAAGCGTCTGAATCGCGACGACTACGCGAGCTGGCACAAGCTGCTGGGCAAGCGTGGCTGGTCCGCGACCGCTTGGCCGCCGGAGTACGGCGGACCGGGCTGGAACGCGACACAGCGCCATATCTGGGACGAGGAGTGCGCGCGCATCGGCGCGCCCGGCGTACTGCCGTTCGGGGTGTCGATGGTCGCGCCCGTGCTGATGAAATATGGCAGCGAAGCGCAGAAGCGCCACTATCTGCCGCGCATTCTCGACGGCACCGACTGGTGGTGCCAGGGTTATTCGGAGCCGGGCTCGGGCTCCGATCTTGCCTCGCTGCGTACGCGCGCGGAACGCGTCGGCGATCACTATGTGGTCAACGGCCAGAAGACCTGGACGACGCTCGGCCAGCATGCGGACATGATGTTCTGCCTCGTGCGCACCGACAGCGGCGCGAAGAAGCAGGAGGGCATCTCCTTCCTGCTCATCGACATGAGGACGCCGGGCATCACCGTGCGCCCGATCATCACGCTCGACGAAGATCACGAAGTCAACGAGGTGTTCTTCGAAGACGTGAAGGTGCCTGTCGAGAATCTCGTCGGCGACGAAAATCGCGGCTGGACTTACGCGAAATATCTGCTTGGCCACGAGCGCACGGGCATCGCGCGTGTCGGGCAGTCGAAGCGCGAACTCATCTTCCTGAAGCAGCTCGCGCTCAAGCAGAAGAAGAACGGCAAGCCGCTGCTGCACGATCCGCTGTTCGCGGCGAAAGTCGCGAGCCTTGAGATCGAGCTGATGGCGCTCGAAGTGACGGTGCAGCGGGTGGTCGCGAATGAAGCGGACGGGCGCGGGCCGGGCCCGGAGGCGTCGATGCTCAAGATCAAGGGGACCGAGGTGCAGCAAGGGTTGACCGAACTGATGTTCGAAGCGGTCGGTCCGCTGGCTGCGCCGTTCGACGTGCCGTTCCTCGAAGGCGAGCATCCGCACAGCAGCGCGGGCGACG
>BBSL01000108.1 GCA_001319865.1 Burkholderia sp. E7m39
CTCGTCGATCTGCAAGCCCTGGTTTTGCCATGAGCGTGTCCACGGGAACGTCGCGATATCGGCAATCGTGTAGTCGTCGCCCGCGAGGTAGCGTGTGATGCCGAGTTTCGTATTCATCACACCGTACAGGCGTTTCGCTTCGTTCGTGTAGCGATTGATCGCATATTCGATTGGCTGCGGCGCATAGACGCGGAAATGATGCGTCTGTCCGAGCATCGGACCGATACTGCCCATCTGGAACATCAGCCACTGCAGCGTCTCGTAGCGCGCGGCGGGATCGGCGGGCAGGAATTTACCCGTTTTTTCCGCGAGATAGATGAGGATCGCGCCGGACTCGAACAGCGAGAACGGCTTGCCGTCCGCGCGTTTCGGGCCGTCGCTGTCGACGATGGCGGGAATCTTGTTGTTCGGGCTGATCGCGAGGAATTCGTGGGTGAACTGATCGCCCGCGCCGATATTGATCGGGTGCGCTTTATAGTCGAGGCCTGTCTCCTCGAGCATGATGTGGATCTTGTGACCGTTCGGGGTCGCCCAGCTGTAGACATCGATCATCAGTGGCTCCTGTTTGCAGTTTTTTGTCTGAAAAGTACACCACAGTTCTCAAAACGCTGCCGATGGCTTGACGTTGCCGCTTAAGAAGAAGCGCCCACGTCCCGATACTTCGCCAGTTCGAGCTTCGCAATCGCGTTCCGATGCACCTCGTCGGGGCCGTCGGCAAAACGCAGCCAGCGCGCGGTCGTATAGGCGTAGGCAAGCGGAAAATCATCGCTGATGCCCGCTGCGCCGTGCGCCTGCATCGCCCAGTCGATCACCTGGCACGCCATGTTCGGCGCGACCACCTTGATCATCGCGATCTCGCCGCGCGCGCCTTTATTGCCGACCGTGTCCATCATGTAAGCCGTCTTCAGTGTCAACAGGCGCGCCTGTTCGATCAGGCAGCGAGCTTCGGCGATGCGTTCCTGCGTCACCGTTTGCGCGGCGATCGGCTTGCCGAACGCCACGCGCTGCAACGTGCGTTTCGCCATCAGTTCGAGCGCGCGCTCCGCCAGTCCGATCAGGCGCATGCAATGGTGAATGCGCCCCGGGCCAAGCCGTCCTTGCGCAATCTCGAAGCCGCGTCCCTCGCCGAGCAGCATGTTGCCCGCGCTGACGTGCACGTTGTCGAGCGTGATCTCCATGTGACCATGCGGCGCGTCGTCATAGCCGAATACTGTCAGCGGACGATGCACGGTGATGCCCGCTGCGTCGGCGGGCACGAGAATCATCGACTGCTGTTGATGACGCGGCGCGTCGGGGTCGGTTTTGCCCATCACGATATAGAGCTTGCAGCGCGGATCGCCCGCGCCCGACGACCACCATTTATGTCCGTTGATCACATAGCCGTCGCCGTGGCGCGTGATGCGGGTCTGGATATTGGTCGCATCCGACGACGCCACCTCGGGCTCCGTCATCAGAAACGCCGAGCGGATTTGGCCTTGCAGCAGCGGTTCGAGCCATTCGCGCTTGTTGTCGTCGCTGCCGTAGCGCTCGATCGTTTCCATGTTGCCGGTGTCGGGCGCATTGCAGTTGAACACTTCGGGCGACCAGGGCACGCGGCCCATGATCTCGCACAGCGGCGCGTACTCGAGGTTCGACAACCCCGCGCCACGTTCCGAGTCGGGCAGAAAGAGATTCCAAAGGCCCGCGTCGCGCGCCTGCCGTTTCAGGTTCTCGATGAGTTCCGTCGGCACCCAGGCGTTGCCCGCTTCGCGATTGCGCGCGACTTCGGCGGCGTAAGCCGGTTCGTTCGGATAGATGTGCTGGTCGAAAAAAGCGAGCAGCTTTTCGCGCAAGGCTTGGACTTTCGGGGTGTAGTCGAAATTCATCTTGTCCTCTTGGATGATCGAATCTGTTCTACCGGACGATTGCGCAGCGGCGGGCGCCGCGTCGGCTGGATCAGCGAACCTTTTGCGCGTAGCGCCATGCGAGCTCGGCCATCGGGCGCGCGCGGCGCCCCGCGTCGGCGGCCTGTTCGCTCGCGGCCGTGCCGTCGACGACGCGCTTCATGATCCCTTGCAGGATCGCCGCGATGCGGAACATGTTGTACGCGAGATAGAAATTCCAGTCGCCGTGGATTGTCAGGCCCGTGCGCTCGCAATAGCGTTGCACGTACTGTGCCTCGTCGGGAATGCCGAGCGCGGCCCAGTCGAGCCCGGCGATGCCGCGAAACTGCGCGGGCTCGACATGCCACGCCATGCAGTGATACGCGAAGTCGGCGAGGGGATCGCCAAGCGTCGACAGCTCCCAGTCGAGCACGGCCAGCACGCGCGGATCGTGCGGATGAAAGATCAGATTGTCGAGCCGGAAATCGCCATGCACGATGCGCGCGCGAGCGTCGGTTTCGGCGGGCATGTGCTGCGGCAGCCACTCGATCAGGCGGCTCATCGCGTCGATCGGCTCCGTTTCCGACGCCTGGTATTGCCGGCTCCAGCGGCCGATCTGCCGCGCGAAGTAATTGCCCGGCTTGCCGTAGTCCGCAAGTCCCACGGCTTCGACATCGACGCTATGCAACGCGGCGATCACGCGATTCATCTCGTCGTAGATCGCGGCGCGCTGCGCGGGCGTCATGCCGGGCAGCGACTGATCCCACAGCACGCGGCCCTGCACGAACTCCATCACATAGAACGCACGGCCGATCACGCTTTCGTCGTCGCACAAGGCAAGCATCTTCGCGACGGGCACGTTGCTGTCGCGCAGCGCATCCATCACGCGATATTCGCGTTCGATGGCGTGCGCGGACGGCAGCAGTTTCGCGGACGGGCCAGGTTTCGCGCGCATCACGTAGGAGCGTGACGGCGTCATGAGCCTGAAGGTGGGATTCGACTGGCCGCCCGCGAACTGTTCGATCGCGAGCGGCCCGGCGAAGTCGGCGAGGTGTTGGGCAAGCCACGCGGAGAGCGCATCGAGGTCGATGCGCTGCCGCTCGCTGACGGGGCGCGTGCCTTCGAAGGCGGAGTAGTCGGTGTGAGTCGTCGATCCGGCTGGGGTCGCGTCGTGCGGCATGTCTGCTCCGTTGTTCGAACGATGCTTCTGCTACGAACCGCCTCGCGCGCTTATCCGTCGCTTATCGGTAGTTCGGCGCGCGCTTCTCGAGAAAAGCCGTGATGCCTTCGAGTCCGTCGCGATGATGCAGCGACGCGACGAAGCTGTCGCGTTCCGCAACCAGATGCTCGGGCAACTGCTGCGCGCCCGCGGCCGCGATCAGCCCCTTGACTGCGCGCCTTGGCGTTCGGCGAAATCTTGCCGAGATCGTCGGCCCATGCGATCGCGGTATCGCGCACCGCGCCCGGTTTCGCGAGCCGGTTCACGACGCCGAGGTCGAACAGGCGTTGCGCGGCGATCGGCTTGCCTTCGATCAGCACTTCAGTCGCGATCTGGCGCGGCAGTGCGCGGGCCAGAAACCATGAGCCGCCGCCGTCGGGCGTCAAGCCGACCCGCGCATACGACATCACGAACTTCGCGTCGTCGGCGGCGACGATCAGGTCGCATGCGAGCGCCAGCGAAAAGCCCGCGCCTGCCGCCGCGCCTTCGACGGCTGCGATCACCGGTTTTGACGACGCCTGCAGCGCGGCAATCCATTCGCCCAGCAGATCGATGCTCTGCGCCTGCACGGACGGATCTTTCGCGCGATTTTCGAGCAGCCGGTTCAGATTGCCGCCCGCGCAGAAAAACTGATCCGCGCCCGTGATGACGACGGCGCCGATCGACGCGTCGCGCTCGGCCGTGTTCATGGCTTCGATGCCGGCCGCGTACATGTCCGGGTGCATCGCGTTGCGCGCGCCCGGGTTCGACAAGGTCAGCACGAGCGTCGATTCGCTTTCGGCTGGACGGGAGGCGAGCAGTTCGGCGGCCATTACGCTTGCTCCTCGTTGTCGGCGGCGTCGTCCTGGACCAGCGGCAGGCCGAGGTGCGCGCGCCGCGCGAGCCACGGCGACGGACGGTAGCGCGGATCGCCGAGCACGCCGAACATGTTGCGCAGGATCGTCAGGATGGTCGGCGCGCCGAGCGCATCGCCGAGGGCGAGCGGTCCGCGCGGATAGCCGAGGCCGAGCGTCACGGCGAGATCGATGTCCTGCGGCGACGCGATTCGGCGCTGCGCAATATCGCAGCCGATATTCACGATGGTCGCGACGACGCGCTGCGCGACGAAGCCCGTCGAGTCGCGGATCACGGTGACGGGGATGCCGTCGTGCGCGAACAGGGCGTGTGCTGTATCGCGCGCGGCGCGCGTGGTCGCGGGCGTCGTCATCAGCGTGCGGCGCTGCGCGTCGACGAGCGGAAACAGCGTGTCGATGGCAACGACGCGGCGCGCGTCGAGGTTTTCGTCGACGGCGGCCGTCGTCGCGTCGAGGCCGAGCGGCGTCACGACGATTAGCGAATCGGCGGCGGGCGTCGCGCTGTCGTCGACGGCGACGCCCGCCTTTTGCACCAACGCGAGCACGGCTTCGCGCGCGGCGGGCACGCGGTTGCTGATCCAGACGCGCTTGGGCAATGCCGTCGGCGCGGGGGCTTCTTGCGGCACTTGCTGCTTGCCCTCGACATACGCGTAAAAGCCTTCGCCCGCCTTGCGTCCGATCAACCCGCCCGCGAGCCGCGTGCCCGTGATCGGCGACGGCGTGAAGCGCGGCTCTTCATAGAACTGGTGATAGATCGATTCCATCACGGGATGCGACACGTCGAGTGCCGTCAGGTCGAGCAGCTCGAACGGCCCGAGCCGGAAGCCCGCCTGCTCGCGCATGATGCGGTCCACGTCGACGAAGCTCGCGACGCCTTCATCGGCGATGCGCAGGCCTTCCGTGTTCATGCCGCGGCCCGCGTGATTGACGATGAAGCCCGGCATGTCCTTTGCGCGCACGGGTGTGTGGCCCATGCGACGCGCGACATCCATCAGCGCGTTGCCCGCGGCGGGATCGCTGCGCAGACCGTCGATCACTTCGACGACCTTCATCAGCGGCACGGGGTTGAAGAAGTGATAGCCGACCACGCGCGACGGGTCGGCGCATGCGGCGGCGATCGCCGTGATCGACAGCGACGACGTGTTCGAGGCAAGAATGCAGTTCTCGCCGACGATGCCTTCGAGGTCCTTGAATAGCGTCCGCTTCACGTCGAGCTTCTCGACGATCGCCTCGACGACGAGGTTGCAGTCCTTGAGATCGTCGAGTGTCTGCGCGCCCGTCACGCATGCGAGCGCGGCGAGCGAGCGCGAGTTGTCGAGCTTGCCTTTGGCGACCAGCTTCGAGAAGGTGTCGGCGAGGTAGTCGCGCGCCGCACCGACGGCCGCGGCGTTCGTGTCGTAGAGCTTGACCTTGAGGCCCGCGAGCGCGGCGATCTGCGCGATGCCGCGTCCCATCGCGCCCGTGCCGACGATGCCGACGGTCTCGATGTTGTACTGGCGAGAGGTGATTGATGACATGATGTGACTCACTCCATGATTATTTTAAAATAGTACGTTCGTTTCAATTTGTCGTGTTCGGATCGGGCGCGACGGGTCGCAAGCGAACTTTCGCCAACCATCCGCAGGGAGACATCGGATGATCAGGTTGCACGGTTTTGCGCTGTCCAACTATTACAACAAAGTGAAGTTTGCGCTGCTCGAATTCGGCATTCCGTTCGAGGAGGTGCTGACGATTCCGAGTCAGGACGAGGAGATTCTCAAGCACTCGCCGCTCGGCAAGGTGCCGTTTATTCAGACGGAGCACGGCAGTCTGTGCGAGTCGCAGGCGATTCTCGAATATGTCGCTGCTGCCTATCCCGACAAGGAGATTTTCTCGCGTGATCCGTGGGAAGCGGCGAAGGAGCGCGAGTTGATGACGTTCGTCGACGTGCATCTCGAGTTGACGGCGCGCAATCTGTACAAGCAGGCGTTCTTCGGCGGCACCGTTACGGATGCCACCAAAGGCCGAACTGAGAAATTGCTGATTCACCACATTCGCGGCTTCAGACGGATTGCGGCGTTCACGCCGTATCTGCGCGGCGAGCGGTTCAGTATTGCGGATGTGGCGGGGTTCGCGAGCCTGCCGCTCGTCGGCATGGCGACGCAGGCCGTGTACGGGCGCGATTTCCTGCTCGATGTCGGCATCGACTGGAAGCCGTATGTGAAGGCCGTCAACGCGCGGCCCGCTGCGCAGCGCGTGACGGACGACCGCAAGGCCTACGTCGAAGCACAGAGAAAGCAGTGAGCGCGGTGCGCGCGCCCGTGTCGAACGCCTGCGCCCACGCGCAGTGCCACAACGCGTTACGCGCGATAGCGAAGAATCCTGGTTCGTTCGCAACATCGCGCGGTGCATCTTAAAGACGCGCCAACCGTTCGAGCGCGGTGGCGAGCGTGTCTTCCTTCTTCGCAAAACAGAAGCGCACGACGCCCGATTCATGCGGCTCGTGATAGAACGCCGACACGGGAATTGCCGCCACGCCGATTTCGCTCGTCAGCCATTGCGCGAACTCGCCTTCGGGCATGTCGCTGATGGCCGAATAATCGACGCACTGGAAGTACGTGCCCGTGCAAGGCAGCAGCTTGAAGCGCGAGTTTTGCAGACCCGCGCGGAAGAAATCGCGTTTCTTCTGATAGAAGGCGGGCAGGTTCAGATACGGAGCCGGGTCCTGCATGTAGTGCGCGAGACCCAGTTGCATCGGCGTATTGACCGTGAACACGTTGAACTGGTGAACTTTGCGAAATTCAGCCGTCAGCGCGGCGGGCGCGGCCACGTAGCCGACCTTCCAGCCCGTCACATGATAGGTCTTGCCAAAGCTCGACACGACGAAGCTGCGCTGCGCGAGCTCCGGATAGCGCGCGACGCTTTCGTGCGGCGCCCCGTCGTAGACCATGTGCTCATACACTTCGTCCGACAGGATCAGCACATTCGTGCCGCGCACGATGTCTTCAAACTTTTTCATGTCGTTCGCGCGCCAGACGGTGCCCGTCGGGTTGTGCGGGGTGTTGATCAGGATCATGCGCGTCTTCGGCGTGATCGCGGCGGCGAGCTTGTCGAACGGAATGGCGTAATCGGGGGCGTCGAGCGTGACGAAAACGGGCTTGCCGCCCGCCAGTTCGATCGACGGCAGATAGCTGTCGTAAGTCGGCTCGACGACGATCACTTCGTCGCCGGGATGGACCGCACATAGGATTGCCGTCAGAAGCGCCTGCGTTGCACCCGCTGTGACCGTGATTTCGGTGGTGGCGTCGTAGCGCTTTCCGTACAGGCTTGCGATCTTTTCAGAAATTGACTGGCGCAGCGGCGCAACGCCGGCCATCGGCGGGTACTGGTTGTGGCCCTCGCGCATGGCGTTCGAGACAGCGTCGACGATGCGCGGATCGCAATCGAAATCTGGAAAGCCCTGACCGAGATTGACCGCATTCTTTTCGACGGCAAGTGCGCTCATCACGGTGAAGATCGTCGTGCCGACGTTCGGCAGACGGGACGGAAAA
>BBSL01000109.1 GCA_001319865.1 Burkholderia sp. E7m39
GCCGCGTGCTTGCCCTTCGCGCCTTGCGATCCCGGCGATGCCGTGTTGTGCGCGCGCAATGGGGGAACCGGGTCGTTCCAGCTGAACGCGAGCATCTGTGCGCCGACATAGCCGCAGCGGAACTTGAGTTGCGACGGGTCGCCGCCGCCTTGCGGAATGCCAAGGCCCTCGACAGTTACGATGCTGTCCACCTTCACCTTCTGCTTGCCTTCGTCGAACGAATCGTTCCAGGGCGTGACGGCCGCATGTGCACTATCAAATGAACTGGGCGGAAACTCGACGTGATCGAACGCGGTGGATGTGCTCGCGACGAAGTTGCCATGCGCGGCGCAATCCGCGACGAGCGGATCGGCGTGCATATCGCTGATGAACTTGTTGACAAGGTCGTTGTGCTGCCCAAGCTGATCGGCGAAAGCGGGCAATGCGCATGCGAGCGACGCGCTCGCCAACCACACCGCTAACCGGCCGATCAACCGCGGCAATCGGCGCGGTGCGTTCGTGCGATCCATCTATGTTGTGAATGCTGTGAAGACATGAGGCACATAAGATGCCCGTCTACAGGAAGGAGTTCAATCCTGGCACAAATATTTTCCGATGTCGTGATGCGACGGCTCAGGCAGCGATAGATAGGCGGATGTTGCGTGCTCCGCCGACGCGTTCAACTGACCAAGCGGCTTCGACCGCAACAATGTGGACGCAGTGACAGAGAGGCGCGAACCGTGTTCAGGTGGCGGGCGTTCAGGTGCGCGGACCGCCCAGGCGATAGCGGCGCACGTCGTAGGTGGTGACCCACGCGGGACGATAGACCGCAATCAACGCCGTCGACATGCCCGTGAACCATGATTCACCCGAAGCAAGCAGGAACACGCTGAACGCATAACCGGCAGGGATCACGGACATCGATCCGTCGGCCAGCGCGACATGCGTTGCCAATGCAACCGCTGAGGCGGTGCTGACGGCGATAGCGGGCGACACGAAGCCCTGGCCGAAGATGAACATAAAGAGATTGCGCGGCAGCCACGCGATGCTTGCGCGCTGCAGCAGCGTCGACACGCCGACGGGTACGGCGCCGAACACGAGAAACGTCAGCGCGATGCCTTGCCACGGTGCATCGAACACGACGGCGGCCAGTCCCGTCACGACGGCCATCGCAATGAGCGCAAGGCCCCAGTCGAATAGCGTGACGACGAGCGTTGCGCCGAGCAGGTGAATCACCGTGCCGTCTTCGAGCCACGCGTTGGTCGCCCACAGCACCGACACGGCGACGATGATGGCCAGCCACACGTGCTGGAGGACGGGTTCCTGCAAGCGCTTGAACGGGTTGTTCCAGAACGCGAGCGCGAGCAAAGCCACAGCGGCGATCCAGCCACCGACAGCGACCCACAACGGAAGCGGTGTGTAGAGGAAACCCATGTCCTCATATTACTCGTTGAAGAGCGAAACGTGTGAGCGGATTCCATGCCAGCGATGATTTATGTCGATTCATGCACGATTCCTTTCGACCATTACATTGCGCCGTCGTCGCGGCCCGGATTCTTGCGTCGCGCGCGGTAGGGCACGCTTGCTTCGGCTGCCATCGGCAACGCGCCGGCCGCGTCGTTGGCCGGCAACGGATAGCGAAACGTGTGCGGCTTGTTCTTGCGAAGCGGCGCGACGTTGGAGGTCACGCGAGCGGGCCGTGGGATGCGGTTTTGTCCGCTGCGCAGCACTTCGAGTTGCGCGTTGAGCCAGCCGTTGTAGATCGCGACGGCGGCCGCGCGATTCGGCGCGCCGAGTTGCTGGAAGATTGTTGCCAGATGGATTTTCACGGTGCCTTCGCTGATGCCGAGCGCGCGAGCGATCATTTTATTCGTGCTTCCCATATGCACGCAGCGCATGATCTGCTCCTGGCGCGGCGACAGGCCGCCGCCGACACGCGGGCGCTTTGGCGGCGAGGGGGGCAGGTCGAGCGAACGCGCTTCGCCCGGCGCGCGTACGAGCTTGGCGGGCAGCGCCGGGGTATCGAATGAAAGCGCGCCGGCGGGAATATAGTGGCCGCCGAGCAGAACCATTTCCAACGCGCGAACGATCACGCGCGGATCGGTGGAGCGGGGAATGACGCCAAGCACGCCTTTCTCGACGAGCGCGCGCACGTGTGCGGGCGATATATCGTCCACGAGCACGGCGACAGGCAGGCCGGGATGATTGGCGAGCAACGCGCGCGCGTCGGCGGGTGACATCCAGTCCTCCCAGTCGATCACCAGCATGTCCGGTTGCTGGCGGCGCAACGTGCGCTCGGCCTGCGGCCAGTCTTGTGCTTCGCCGAACCGGGCGTGCCGGTCGATTTGCCGTAAAAGCGCCTTGAGTCCTTCCCTGCGTTCGGCGTCTGAGTTGAGAACTGAAAATCGCATGCAATGCCTCCTGATCAATCGGTCGTGGCGGCGCGATGCGCGCAACGATTTTTCCGTCGTCGAGCAGCGATGCACCATCATGTCGATGATGACAAATTCCGTCTCTCAGGGCGCCCTGTCCGATTGGCATAGGACGACTGCCATAAAAAAAGCCCCGCGCAGGGCGGGGCTTCGTTCGACATAGAGAAAATTCTGAATCGATCAGTGGAAGTGCGGTTGCGCGGGCTCGGCATCTTCCGGCATTTCAGCGTGAACGATCTCGCCCAGCGGATCGGCGTAGAGCGGCACGCCGCAGTCGTCGCAATATTCCGGCTCGAAGCGGCCAGCATGACGACGGATATCAGTGATGCCCGTTTCCTTCAGCAGCGCGACGATATCTTCGAGCGGACCTTCTGCCGACATCGCCTCTTGCGGTTCTTCGTCGATGCCCGGGTCGCCGTTCTCGCGGCCGTACAACGGCCAGACGACGCCGTAGATCACGTCGTTGCTGCCGCGGCGCGTGAAGCCGATCCGGTATTCGTCGATGCGCCGCTCGCCGAAGCCCGCGACGACCGCGCGCAGTTCGTCGGGCGTCGCGCCGATCGTGTCGAACAGATAGCGCACTGCCGTGCGCACAGTGTGCGGGCGCACGCGCTCGTCGGCGTCGCGGCAGGCCGAGTAGTAGGCGTCGGGCAGCAGGCATTCGAACTCGCAGCCGGGCAGCACGACGGCCAGATTGGCGCCGCCTTGCGTCGCCCATTGCTCGAGACACTGGCTGCGCTCGATGCGCGAGCCGTGCTCTTCTTCCTGCCAGCGGAACACGGGCGCGCCGACGGGCGCGGCGACGACGGCCAGCAGAAAGCGCGGGTCGGCGAGAATGGGCGACGTTTCCGGCAACTCGCCGAAGTTGATCCGCGCGCTGCCGCCGCCGACGGCTGCCTGCGCCAGCTGTTGGGCAAGACGCCACGTCTCGACGTGGTGACGCGGCAACTGGTCAATGCTATACATAAAGGGCGCCATCGCGATGCGGGTGCCGGCGGCGAGCACATGCGCCTGGAGATGCGCGCGCAGGGCGTCGGCCGCGTCGCCCTTCAACGCGCCCGACGGAATCACGTAACGCGTCCAGGCCAACACGGGCGCGGCGATCAGCAGGGCTTCGTACTGGATACCGTCGTGCTCGACGATCAGCGACTCGCTATGCGTTTCGGCCATGTCCGCCAGGGCGCCGTAGGCGTCCGGATGATTCTGCTGGAGATGGTCGAGCGCCGCGTCGAGCGTCGTCTGGTTGCCGTTGCGGACTATTTTTGCGAGCAGCGCGTCGAGCTTGGCTTCCCAGAAGCGATCCTCGGTGCGGCTGCCCGACGCGAAGAGCGCGAGCGAAAGACCGACCAGCTTGTCGGCATCGGGAGGGAGACGTTTGGCGATTCGCGAGCGCATAAATCCGGAGGTTGTGTGCAGAGAACCATATATTCTAGTCGTTTCTGCGTCGACATATTATCGACACGCACTGCTGGCATCGATTCGCCAGCGGCATTGGCCGTTCAGCCAGCATATACGGGGCGCGCAGTTGCCCATGGTTGTTGCCTCTGCTCGGGTTCGTCGCTTTCGCCTGAGCTTTCCTATACTCGATCTGCAGGCGTTAGCGGGTCTGCGCGCGGACGGTCGCTTCGGGCTGGGCGGAGCGGTGTCGGGAGTGGCACATGGTGAAATCGGACCAATTGATCGAGCGGCTCGCCGCCGTGTTCGCGTTGCTGTTGCTGGTGGGCGGCTCGCTGCTGGTGCTGGCGCCATTCACGACCGCGCTGCTGTGGGGCGCGATTCTCAGCTATAGCTCATGGGGGCTGTACTGCAAGCTGTCGACGAGCCTCGGCGGACGGCGCAGATGGGCCGCGACGCTGATCGTGCTGATCATCCTCGTCGTCGTGCTGGGACCTTTCGTTTACGCCGGTTTCGCGCTGGGCGCGCATACAAAGGACCTCACCGTGTTCGTTCAGCGGCTGGTCGATTCGGGCTTGCCGGATCTGCCCGATTGGGTCGCGCGGATTCCGCTGGTCGGTTCGAGTATCGAGTCATTCTGGGAGCGCATCACCAGCAACAATTCCGAAATGATCGCGCAACTGCGCGGGCTGGCTGCGCCGGCCGGCAAGTGGATACTCGCCGCGGCGCTCGCCGTCACGCATGGCTTGGGGTTGCTCGCGCTCAGCATCATTCTGACTTTCTTCTTCTATACGGGCGGCGAGGGCGCGGCGGCGTGGCTCAACGCGGGCATGCGGCGCATCGCGGGCGAACGCGCCGACTATCTGCTTGCGCTGGCAGGCAGCACGGTGAAAGGCGTGGTGTACGGCATTCTGGGGACGGCGCTGGTGCAAGGGGTGCTGGCGGGCTTCGGCTGCTGGATCGCGGGCGTGCCGACGCCGGCGCTACTCGGGCTCGCAACGTTTTTTCTATCGGTGATCCCCGGCGGTCCGGTGGTGGTGTGGCTGCCTGCCGCCATCTGGCTGTATCACGGCGGCGAGACGGGATGGGCGATTTTCCTCGTCGTCTGGGGCGTGGTCGTTGTCGGCATGTCGGACAACGTCGTCAAGCCTATTTTGATCGGCAAGAGCAGCGACATGCCGCTAATTCTCGTAATGCTCGGGATTCTCGGCGGCGCGTTTGCATTCGGCTTCCTGGGTGTGTTCATCGGACCGACGTTGCTCGCGGTCGCTTATACCGTCTTGCACGACTGGACGATCGGCTCGCCGGACGCCCGCGAGCTGGCGGCGAAGGCGGGTGGGAAATCCGCCGGGCCGGTGGCGCAGATCGAAAAGGCGCCGGAAAAATGATCACCGATTCATTGCCGCCG
>BBSL01000110.1 GCA_001319865.1 Burkholderia sp. E7m39
CATCATCATGCTAGAAGCCAGCGCCCGCTTGACCGGCCTGATCTGCGGCACGGAGCCGATGAACGACATCTGGTCGCCGCGCGCGACGCTGCAACGGATGCTCGACGTCGAAGCGGCGCTCGCGCGCGCTTCGGCTGCCCATGGCGTGATTCCGCAGTCGGCCGTCGCCGCGATCGAGGCGACCTGCAGCGCCGACAAACTCGACGCCGACGCGCTCGCCCGCGACGCCGCGCTCGGCGGCAATCTCGCGATTCCCCTCGTCAAACAGCTGACGGCGCGCGTCAAGGACGCCGACGCGCAGGCGTCGAAGTACGTCCATTGGGGCGCGACGAGCCAGGACATCATCGATACGGCGACCGTGCTGCAACTGCGCGACACGTTCGATCTGCTCGACGGCGCGCTCGCCTCGACCTGCGACGCGGTCGCCGCGCTTGCCCGGCAGCACCGCGCGACGCCGATGATCGGCCGCACGTGGCTGCAGCAGGCGCTGCCCATCACGCTCGGCCTGAAGTTCGCGCAATGGCTCGACGCGCTGCTGCGTCATCGCGAGCGGCTCGACACGCTGCGTGCGCATGCGCTCGTGCTGCAGTTCGGCGGCGCGGCGGGCACGCTTGCCAGCTTGCGCGACAAGGGCGGCGCAGTCGCGGCGGAATTGGCGAAAGAGTTGCATCTGCAGATGCCCGCCGTGCCGTGGCACACGCAGCGCGATCGCATCGCGGAAGCTGCGTCGTTCTTCGGCATGCTGATCGGCACGCTCGGCAAGATCGCGCGCGATATCTCGCTGCAGATGCAGACGGAACTCGGCGAACTCGGCGAGCCCGTCGCGGCGGGCAAAGGCGGATCATCGACGATGCCGCACAAACGCAACCCTGTCGGCTGCGCGGCCGTGCTGACAGCGGCGACGCGCGCGCCCGGCCTCATTGCGACGGTGTTCGCCGGCATGGTGCAGGAGCACGAGCGCGCGCTCGGCGGCTGGCAGGCCGAATGGGACGCGCTGCCCGATCTCGCGCGTCTCGCGGGCGGCGCGCTCGCGAATATCGAACAGATCGCGAAGGGGCTCGAAGTGAACGTCGCGCGGCTGGCCGCGAATCTCGACGTGACGCACGGCCTGATTCTCGGCGAAGCGGTGATGCTCGCGCTCGGCGACAAGATCGGGCGGATGGATGCGCACCATCTCGTCGAGCAGGCGTCGAAGGAGGCCGTCAAGAGCGGCAAGACGCTGTTCGACGTGCTCGCCGCCGATGGCTCCGTCACGCAGCATTTGCCCGTCGAGCAGTTGAAGCGCCTGCTCGATCCCGCCAACTACGTCGGCAGCGCGCACGCTTTTGTGGACGCCGTGCTGGCTCTTCACACCGCGCGCGCAGAACGCGCGATTCAACATCAGGAGTAGAGAATGCCTTACGCCGCAGTCAATGGCATCGAACTGCATTACCGGATCGACGGCGACCGTCACGGCAACGCGCCGTGGCTCGTGTTGTCGAACTCGCTCGGCACCGATCTGTCGATGTGGGCGCCGCAGGTCGCCGAATTCGCGAAGCACTTTCGCGTGCTGCGCTACGACACGCGCGGCCACGGTCACTCCGAAGCGCCGAAGGGGCCGTACACGATCGAGCATCTGACGGGCGACGTGATCGGCCTGCTCGACACGCTGAAGATCTCGCGCGCGAACTTCTGCGGCATTTCGATGGGTGGGCTGACGGGGATTGGTCTGGCGGCGCGTTACGCGGACCGCATCGACCGCGTCGTGCTGTGCAACACGGCGGCGCGCATCGGCTCGCCGGAAGTGTGGGTGCCGCGCGCCGCGCGGGCGCGCACGGAGGGCATGGTTGCGCTGTCGGAGGCCGTGCTGCCGCGCTGGTTCACGGCCGAGTTCATCGCGCGCGAGCCGCTCGTGTTCAACTTCGTCCGCGATGTGTTCTCGCATACGGACAAGGAAGGCTACGCGCTGAATTGCGAAGCGATCAACGCGACCGACCTGCGGCCTGAAGCGCCCGGCATCAAGGCGCCCGCGCTGGTGATTTCGGGCACGCACGATCTGGCCGCGACGCCTGCGCAAGGGCGCGAACTGGCCGCGGCGATTCCGGGCGCGCGCTATGTGGAGCTGGAAGCGTCGCACATCTCGAACATCGAAGTGGCCGACACGTTCACGAAGACCGTGCTCGATTTTTTGAAGGGTCAGCGATGAACGACGAACAACGTTACGAAGCGGGCATGGGCGTGCGCCGCGCGGTGCTGGGCGACGCGCACGTCGACCGGTCACTGGCGAACCGCACGGAAGTCACTGAGGAGTTCCAGAACTTCATCACGCGGTATGCGTGGGGCGAAATCTGGACGCGCGATGGGTTGCCGCGCCACACGCGCAGCCTGCTGACGATCGCGATGATGGTCGCTTTGAATCGCAGCGAGGAGCTCGCTTTGCATCTGCGCGCCGCGCGGAATAATGGTGTGACGCGGGAGCAGGTGAAAGAGGTGCTGCTGCAGACGGCTATCTATTGCGGCGTGCCTGCTGCTAATTCCGCTTTTCATCTGGCTGATAAGGTTTTTAAGGAGCAGGATGAGGAGGGGGGGAAAGCTTGAGGCGCTTTTCAATGCCTGTTTGACTGGTGTGTGCAGGCCCTTTGCGTGGGCATCCGCGTTGCGCCTTCGCGGCGCGGGCCTTGCCCCTGTGCGGGGCGGCACCTACTTTCTTTGCCGCCGCAAAGAAAGTAGGCAAAGAAAGCGGGCTCACACCGCCAATCCTTGACACTTACCCACGGGCTCTCAACGTCCCCGTCCTTCTTTCGTCGTCGCGCTGGCAAGCCTCAGTTGCCCGCGCACTTCTCCGCGCCTCACCCGCTTCGCACACTCGCGCCACAACACACGTCCGCGGCGCGCCCCTTTGCGGCAAACTCTGCGTAGGCCGTTGCACTGCACACGACACCATCGCTTCGAGATATCCACACAATTCGGGCGCTGCCATCAACGGCGAGACGACGACCTACACAGAGTTTGCCGCATAGGGCGATAAAGGTCAGATGGGGCTCGCGTTTGCTCGGACGATGGAGCGGGTGAGGCCAGTCGCAAGCACGCTGGCAGCGGGCTTAAAACAGCGCAGTGCTGTGTGAAGTGCGGGGACGTTGAGAGCCCGTGGGTAAGTGACAAGGATTGGCGATGTGAGCCGGCTTTCTTTGCCTACTTTCTTTGCGGCGGCAAAGAAAGTAGGTGCCGCCCCGCACAGGGGCAACGCGTGCGCCGCGTAGGCGCAACGGGGATGCCCGCGAAAGGGGCAAGCGCAGACCGGCAACGCCTGCGCCGCGAGGCGCTTTCGCGGATGCCCGCGCAAAAGGCAAGCCCACTACGCCAGCGTGCGCAGCACAACACCGCCTAGCGGATGCCGGCAAAAAAGCCAAACCAAACCAGCGTCGCAGACAAAAAAACAGAACCGAACCCGACCCGATATGATTCAGCCCATCGCGACAACCCACGCCGCCAGGCAAAAATGCTCCCCAACCTGCTGGTCCAACTCGTCAACGGACTCGCCGACGCGTCCGCGCTATTTCTCGTCGCGGCTGGCCTGTCGCTGATTTTCGGCGTCACGCGCATCGTCAATTTCGCCCACGGCTCGTTCTACATGCTGGGTCTCTACGTCGCCTACAGCATCGCGAGCCGCTTCGGCGCGAGCGTCGCGGGCTTCTGGCTGTCGATGCTCGCGTCCGCGCTCGTGATCGGCGTGCTTGGCGCGCTCGTCGAGTTCGTCGTGCTCAGGCGCATCTACAAGGCGCCCGAACTGTTCCATCTGCTTGCGACCTTCGCGCTCGTGCTGATCTTTCGCGATGCCGCACTCGCGATCTGGGGTCCGCAGGATCTGTTCGGCCCGCGCGCGCCGCATCTCGCGGGCGCCGTCGAACTGCTCGGCCATCAGCTGCCGAGCTGGGATCTCGCGCTGATCGTCATTGGCCCGCTCGTTCTGCTGCTGCTGTGGTACGCGTTGACGCGCACGCGCTGGGGCACGCTCGTGCGCGCCGCGACGCAAGACCGCGAGATGCTCGGCGCGCTCGGCATCAACCAGGCGTGGCTATTCACAGGCGTGTTCTTCGTCGGCGCGTTTCTCGCGGGACTCGGCGGCGCGCTGCAGGGGCCGCGCATGTCGGCGAACCTGTCGCTCGACCTCGAAACCATCGGCAACGCGTTCGTCGTCGTCGTGGTCGGGGGCATGGGCTCGATTCCCGGTGCGTTCGTCGCGGCGCTGCTGATCGCGGAGATCAAGGCGCTGTGCATCGGCATCGGACATGTGTCGCTGTTCGGCATCGACGTGTCGCTGAGCCGCTTCACGCTCGTCGCCGAATTCGTCGTGATGGCCGTCGTGCTCGTCGTGCGGCCCTATGGATTGCTGGGCCGCGCGGGCGAAGCCATCCGCGCGCCGGCGCCCGCCGATGCGCCGCTCAAGCCCGCCGGCAAACGCCTGAAGTGGCTGGCGGCATGCATCCTCGCCGCTCTGGTGCTCGCGCCGCTCGCGGCGGGCGCGTTTGCGTACATGCCCGTGCTGCTCGTCGAAATCCTGATTGCCGTGCTGTTTGCCGCGAGCCTGCACTTCATCATGGGACCGGGCGGCATGCATTCGTTCGGTCATGCCGCGTACTTCGGCCTGGGCGCGTACGGCGCGGCGCTGTTCCTCAAGGTGCTCGATCTGCCGATGGAAGCGGCGCTCGTGCTCGGTCCGCTGCTGGCCGTGCTCGGCGCGCTCGTGTTCGGCTGGTTCTGCGTGCGCCTCTCGGGCGTGTACCTGGCGATGCTCACGCTCGCGTTCGCGCAGATCGTCTGGTCGGTCGTCTATCAATGGGATGACGTGACGGGCGGCAGCAACGGCATTCTCGGCCTGTGGCCGTCGAACTGGCTGTCGTCGCCTGTCGCGTACTACTACCTGACGCTGGCGTTCGCCGTGCTGGGCGTGTGGCTGCTGCGCCGCATGCTGTTCTCGCCGCTCGGTTACGCGATGCGCGCCGCGCGCGATTCCGCGTTGCGCGCGGAAGCCATCGGCATCGATACGAAGCGCGTGCAATGGGCCGCGTTCGTGATCGCGTCGCTGTTCTGCGGGCTCGCGGGTTCGCTGTACGCGTTCTCGAAGGGCACCATCTCGCCGGAAGTGATCAGCGTGAGCCGCTCCGTCGACGGCCTCGTGATGGTCCTGCTCGGCGGCATCCAGACGCTCGCGGGGCCGATCGCAGGCGCGGCGATCTTCACCTGGCTGCAGGACGCCGTCGCGCGCCAGACGGACTACTGGCAAGCGCTGCTCGGCGTCGCGATTCTCGTGCTGGTGATCGCGTTTCCGCAAGGCGTCGTCGGCTTCGTGCGCGAGCGCTTCGAACGCAATGAACCCGAAGCAGGAGCGCAACGATGAGCCTGCTGCGCGTCTCGCATCTGTCGATGTCGTTCGGCGGCGTGAAAGCCGTCGATGACGTTTCATTCGACATCGAGCCCGGCAAACTGCTCGCGCTGATCGGCCCGAACGGCGCGGGCAAGTCGACCTGCTTCAACATCGTCAATGGACAACTGCGTCCGTCGCGCGGCTCCGTGATGCTCGACGGCGAAGAACTCGTCGGCATGCGGCCGCGCGATATCTGGCGGCGCGGCGTCGGCCGCACGTTCCAGGTCGCCGCGACGTTCAACTCGATGACGGTGCTCGAAAATGTGCAGATGGCGCTGCTGTCGCGCGAAAAGCGGCTGTACGGTTTATGGAAGCCGGCCGCCTCGCAATTCGAAGAGCAAGCGCTCGCGCTGCTCGATCAGGTCGGCATGGCCGCGCATGCGCAGCGCGCGTGCAGCGTGCTCGCGTATGGCGACGTCAAGCGCGTCGAAATGGCCATCGCGCTCGCCAATCGACCGAAGCTGCTGCTGATGGACGAACCGACAGCAGGCATGGCGCCGCAGGAGCGCAACGAACTGATGGCGCTGACGAAGCGGCTCGCCGTCGAGCGCAACATCGGCGTGCTGTTCACGGAGCACAGCATGGACGTGGTGTTCGCGAGCGCGGACGACATCATCGTGCTCGCACGCGGCAAGCTGATCGCGCAAGGCAACGCCCACATGATCCGCAACGACGCGAACGTGCAGGCCGTCTACTTCGGCACGGGCAAGACGTTCCAGCCGCGCGCGCCGTTGTCGGCGGGCGGCGGCGAAGCGCCAATGGAGCCACGCGCATGAACGCACCGCTGTTGAAGGTGGCGAACCTGAACGCGTATTACGGACGCGCGCACATCCTGTTCGACGTGAGTCTCGAAGTGAGGCGCGGCGAAGTCGTCGCGCTGATGGGCCGCAACGGCGCGGGCAAATCGACGACGATGAAGTCGATCATGGGCCTGACCGCTCGCCGCGAAGGCACGGTCCATTTCGACGGCGCGGATATCGCCGCGCTGCCGCCGCATCGCATCGCGCGGATGGGGCTCGGTTATGTGCCGGAAGACCGCCGCGTGTTTTCCGGGCTGACGGTGATGGAGAACCTCGACACGGGCCGTCAGCCGCCGCGCGAAGGCGCGCCGTCGTGGACGCCTGAGAAGCTCTTCAAGCTGTTTCCGAATCTCGGCGAGATGCCGCGGCGTCTCGGCGGCCAGATGAGCGGCGGCGAGCAGCAGATGCTGACCGTGTCGCGCACGCTGATGGGCAATCCGCGTCTGGTGCTGCTCGACGAGCCCTCGGAAGGCGTCGCGCCCGTAATCGTCGAACAGATGGCGAACATGATTCTCGAACTGAAGCGCGAAGGGCTGTCGATCCTGCTGTCCGAGCAGAACCTGCATTTCGCGGAACTCGTCAGCGATCGCGCGTACGTGCTCGAGAAAGGGCAGATCCGCTTCAGCGGCACGATGCGCGAGCTCGCGCACGACGAGGCCGTGCGGCGCGCGCATCTGGGCGTTTAGGTAACGGGACGCGCGATGCGCGGCGCGCTTTCGGGCGAATTGGTGAAACTTCGGTACGATGCACGGTTCGTGCGGCCCATGCTGCCGCACCACCTCATCGACAATAAACGGAGTCACGCATGACCTCGCGCGCAGTCTGGATTTCCCGCATGACGGCAACGCTGGCCGTTTCGCTGACCTTGTCGCTGACGGCGCCTGGCGCGTCGGCGCAACAGACCATCAAGATCGGCGAAATCAACAGCTACAAGGCGCAGCCCGCTTTCCTCATGCCGTACAGGAACGGCTGGAATCTCGCGCTGGATCAGGTGAACGCGGCGGGCGGCGTGCTCGGCAAGAAGCTCGAAGTCGTCTCGCGCGACGACAACGCGAATCCGGGCGACACGATCCGCGTCGCGCAGGAGCTGATCGCGCGCGAGCAGGTGCAGCTGCTGTTCGGCGGCTATCTGTCGAACACGGGCCTCGCGCTGACCGACTTCGCGAAGCAGAAGCGCATGTTCTTCCTCGCCGCCGAGCCGCTCACGGACAAAATTGTCTGGGCCGACGGCAACAAGTACACGTACCGTCTGCGACCGTCCACGTATATGCAGGTCGCGATGCTCGTGCCCGAAGCGGCGAAGCTGCACAAGAAGCGCTGGGCGCTGGTCTATCCGAACTATGAGTACGGCCAGTCGGCGGTGGCGACCTTCAAGAAGCTGCTGAAGGCCGCGCAGCCCGACGTCGAGTTCGTCACCGAGCAGGCCACGCCGCTCGGCAATCTCGACGCCGGTGCGACCGTGCAGGCGCTGGCCGATGCGAAACCGGACGCGATCTTCAACGTGCTGTTCAGCGCCGACCTCGGCAAATTCGTGCGCGAAGGCAATACGCGCGGGCTCTTCAAGGACCGCAGCGTGGTGTCGCTGCTGACGGGCGAGCCGGATTACCTCGACACGCTCGGCGCGGAAGCACCCGTCGGCTGGATCGTGACGGGCTACCCGTGGTATTCCGTCGATACGCCCGCGAACAAGAAGTTCGTCGCCGATTACGAGGCGAAGTATCACGACTATCCGCGTCTGGGCTCCGTGGTCGGCTACGCGGCACTGATGTCGATTGCGGACGGCATCAAAAAGGCAGGTTCCACCGATCCCGACAAGCTCGCGGCCGCGTTCAAGGGCCTCAATGTCGAGACGCCGTTCGGGCCGATCACATATCGCCCGCAAGACAATCAGTCGACGATGGGCGCGTTCGTCGGCGTAACCGCGCTGAAGGACGGCAAGGGCGTGATGACGTCGTATCGTTATATTGACGGCGCGAGCGTGCAGCCGTCCGACGCCGAGGTGAAGAAACTGCGTCCCGCCGACTGAGCGCGGGCGCCCGTTCCGAAAGCCAGCCTTGCATCGTGCGAGGCTGGCTTTTTGTCATTCATGCGCCGCGTTATTCCTCGGCGTCGTGCTCGGCCACGAAGTGCCGCAGATACGCGAGCACGGCCGCCTCCGCCGCGCGATGGTCGGCGCAGCTCTTCGAGCCGGCGTTCTCTTCGTCGCCGAACAGCGTCGATGGCGCGTCGTGCACGTCCACCTCCTGCCCTTCGCGGAAGATGCGGATCTCGTGCATGG
This sequence comes from Burkholderia sp. E7m39, assembly GCA_001319865.1. GTDB lineage: Bacteria > Pseudomonadota > Gammaproteobacteria > Burkholderiales > Burkholderiaceae > Paraburkholderia > Paraburkholderia bengalensis. The sequence goes on from BBSL01000110.1 coordinate 8,483, forward strand.
CCTCCGCGTACTCGGCGACCCAGTGGATGCCCTCGATATGTGCGCCGGCCCTGACTGTCGGTGTATTCATGAGGCGTCTCCTGACGGGCGGCTTCATCGCCTGCCTTTTCGTAAACCATAGACGCTATCGGTGCATCGCGCAGCCTCCGTTGCACATCGGCGGGAGGGAAAGCGCGGTGTTCGCGTGGAAAAAAGCGCGTCGTCGATGACGCGGCACAGCCGTTGCTGTGCTACTGATGCCACCAGTCAAACGGGAGCCAAGTCATGCCTGAAAAAGCAACTCTGAAGCGTGCCGCCGCCGACAAGCGCGCGGGCAAGTCGCCGAGCACCCAGGCCGGCGAATTCGTGAAGGAAGAAATCGATCATGTGCGCGAAGGCAAGCACGGCGTCAGATCGGCGAAGCAGGCGATCGCGATCGGCCTGTCGAAGGCGCGCCGCGCCGGCGTGGCGCTGAAGCAGCCGAAGGCGGGCACGACCAGCGAAGCGACGCGCAAGAAGGCCGCCGCCGATTCGGCCGCGGGCAAGCAGAAGACGCCTGCCGCGAAGCATGCGGCCGCCAGCAAGGCGACGGCAAAGACCTCTGCCAAAAAGACGCCCGCGCGCAAGCCGAGCAGCGAATCGACGGCGAAGCGCTCGCGCGTCAGCGAGGCCGTGCTGAAACGCGAAAGCGGACGCGGTGCATCGAAGGAAGCCTTGTCGAAGCAGACGAAGACGGCCGCAGCGCGCCGTCCGGCGGCGAGCCGTTCGGCTGCGGCGAAGAAGGCTGCCGCGACC
>BBSL01000111.1 GCA_001319865.1 Burkholderia sp. E7m39
CGGCTGCCGCGAAGAAGGCGGCGCATACGCGCGCGTCGCGGGCGCATCACTAGCCGCTCGCGAGCCGCTTTCGAGCCGATTCCAGGCCGCTGCCGGGCCGCTTTTAGGCCGCTTACGGCGTGCAATAAAAACGCCGCCGCGCTCGCCATGACAGGCGCGCGCGGCGGCGTGGCCGCATGTCGAAAGCGACTGCTTATTGAACCGATGCCAAGGCGTTGTGCACGGTATCGAAGACTTGCCCGATCTGCGCTTCGTCGATGATCAGCGGCGGCGAGAAAGCCAGAATGTCGCCCGTGAAGCGGATCAGCACGCCCGCTTCGAAGCACTTGACGAACGCCTCGTACGCACGCGCGCCGGGCGCGCCGTCGCGCGGCTCCAGTTCGATGCCCGCGACCATGCCGAGGTTGCGCACGTCCTTCACGTGCTTCGCGTCGCGCAGCGCGTGGGCGGCGGCTTCGAACGTCGGCGCAAGCGCTGCCGCGCGCTCGAACAGCCCTTCGCGGCGATACAGGTCGAGCGTCGCGACGCATGCGGCGGCCGCGAGCGGGTGCGCCGAATACGTGTAGCCGTGGAACAGCTCGATCGCGCCTTGCGCGCCCGCGTTGACGATCGTGTCATGCACCGCGCGGCTCGCAGCGACGGCGCCCATCGGCACCGACGCGTTGTTGATCGCCTTCGCCATCGTCAGCAGATCGGGTGTCACGCCGAAGAACTCGCTCGCCGTCGCTGCGCCCAGGCGGCCGAAGCCCGTGATGACCTCGTCGAAAATCAGCAGGATGCCGTGCTTCGTGCAGATGTCGCGCAGCTTCTGCAGATAGCCTTGCGGCGGAATCAGCACGCCCGTCGAGCCCGCCACGGGTTCGACGATCACGGCCGCGATCGTGGACGCATCGTGCAGCGTGACGATGCGCTCAAGTTCGTCGGCGAGATGCGCGCCCCATGCCGGCTGGCCCTTCGAGAACGCGTTGTGTTCGAGGTTGTGCGTGTGCGGCAGATGATCGATGGCGGGCAGCAGCGCGCCCGAGAACGTCTTGCGGTTCGGCGCGATGCCGCCAACCGAAATGCCGCCGAAGCCCACGCCGTGATAACCGCGCTCGCGCCCGATCAGGCGCGTGCGCTGGCCTTCGCCGCGCGCGCGATGGTAGGCGAGCGCGATCTTCAGCGCGGTATCGACGGATTCCGAGCCCGAGTTCGTGAAGAACACGCGGTCGAGCCCTTCGGGCATCAGTTCCGCGACTTTCGACGCCGCTTCGAACGCGAGCGGGTGGCCCATCTGGAAGGTCGGCGCGAAGTCGAGCGTGGCCGCCTGCTTCTGCACGGCGGCGACGATCTCGTCGCGGCCGTGGCCCGCGTTCACGCACCACAGCCCGGCGCACGCGTCGAGCACGTCGCGGCCGTCGGTCGAGCGGTAGTACATGCCTTTCGCCGATTCCAGCAGGCGCGGCGCGGCCTTGAACTGGCGGTTGGCGGTGAACGGCATCCAGAAGTTCGACAGGTCGTCGATCACGGGGCGCGAAGTCATCAGGTTCTCCTCGAATGGGTAGCGAAACTGTAGCGTCCGAGGTTAAATGGCGGACATAAACAGTTGGCTCGCTGCGCTGCTAACTGTGCTGGCAGAATCGTTGTAACTGTGCTGGTGTCCGGCACGTTTCCGACTACCGAACATGATCGAACTCGAACTGGACCGCGACCGCCGCGCCGCGCCGACGCTCGTCGAGCAGGTGGTGCAAGGCTTCGCGCGCGCCATCGACACGCAGGGGTTGCGCGCTGGCGCGCTGTTGCCATCCGTGCGGCAGCTTGCACAGTCGCATGCGCTCAGCACGTTCACGGTGACGGAGGCGTACAACCGGCTGGTGTCGATGGGGCTGGTGGTCGCGCGGCGCGGCTCCGGCTATCGCGTCGCGCCACGCGCGCAGGCTGCGCACGCGAACACCGTCGACTGGCAGCCGCCCAGCCTGACGGCGACGTGGCTGCTGTCCGACGTATTCGCCGATCATTCCGTGCCCATCAAGGCGGGCTGCGGCTGGCTGCCGAACGAGTGGATCAACGAGACGGGCATGCAGCACGCGTTTCGCGCAATGAGCCGCGTGCCTGCCGCGCGCCTCGGCGATTACGGCCATCCATACGGCTTCGCGCCGCTGCGCGCGAAGATCGCCGAACAGCTGGACCGGCGCGGCTTGCCCGTCGAGGTGTCGAATGTGCTGCTGACGCAGGGCGCGACGCAGGCGCTCGATCTGATCGTGCGCACGTTGCTGCGAGCGGGCGACACTGTGCTGGTCGAAGATCCCGGCTACTGCAATCTGCTGCAGATTCTCAAGCTAGCGGGGTTGAACGTGATCGGCGTGCCGCGCACACCGGCGGGCGTCGATACGGACGTGCTGGAAAAGCTCGCCGACGAGCACCGGCCGAAGGCGATGTTCGTCAACACGACCTTGCAGAACCCGACGGGCGCGACCTACGGCATGGCGTCGGCGTTCCGGCTGCTGCAGATCGCCGAGCGCAACCGCATGTGGGTGATCGAGGACGACGTGAGCCGTGAACTCGGCCCGCCCGGCGCGCCCGTTTTCGCGGCGATGGAAGGCCTGCGGCGCGTGCTGTACATCAGCGGCTTTTCGAAGACGGTGACGCCGGCGCTGCGCTGCGGCTACGTCGTGGCCGAGCGCGACGTGCTGCGCGAACTGGCGCGCACGAAGATGGCGGTGGGGCTGACATCGTCGGAGGCGATCGAGCGGATCGTCGACAAGGTGCTGCACGAAGGCCGCTACGCACGCCATGTCGAGCAGGTCAACGACAGGCTGCGCGCCGCGCATGCCGTCGTCGAGGAACGGCTGGACGCGCTCGGTCTCGAGACGTTTCACCGGCCGCGCGCGGGTCTGTTCCTGTGCGCGCGGTTGCCCGTCGAGGCCGAGCGGGCGGGCGAAATCGCGACGGCGGCGCTGTCCGACGGCATCTGGCTCGCGCCGGGCTCCTATTTCCGTCCCGACGACGCGCCGAGCGCGTGGTTCCGCTTCAACGTCCCGCATTCGACGGACGACGCGCTGTGGCGCTTCATCGAGCGGGTCGGGCGGGGAGCCGGCGCCTAACCACGGCCTTGCAGCCGGTTGCGCGAAGTCTCTCGCCTGTTACGGCTTCGCGAGTGCGTCGATCAGTCCGGATATGTTTTCCGCGCCGACGTTGTCTTCGAGCAGCCCGATGAAGACGCGGCTATACAACTGATCCCGCTGGACTTCGGGCAGATCGGCGCGCGCATTGGCTATCGCTTCCGCCGCGCGGTGCGCCGAACTGACGATGCGTTGTGCAAGTTTTTTTTCCATACCCTGCGCTATCGACTGCAAGCCCGAAAGCTTGAGCCCGTTTCCCTGTTGAGTGCATTCGTCTCATCGCGATCCATTGCGATTCATTGCGATCCATTGCGATTCATTGCGCCGAATGCGTTGTGTGGATGCCGCCTGTTCCTGTGTCGCCGTGCCTGCCCGTCAGGTGACGAGCGCCTTCTGTGCCGCTCGCGCGTGGGTGGCGCGGCTGCGCTCCTTCGCGTCGTACATCACCCGGTCCGCCGTTTTCACCAGATCGGCCGCGCGCTCGCCGGGTTGCAGCGCCGCGATGCCGAGGCTCGCACAGACGCGGTACGCATTGCCGTGCACCGTGACGGGCGTATCGAGCGCCGCCATGATGTCCGCGGCGATGCGCGGCGCCGCTGCCGCGCCGCTGTCGAGCACGACGAGAAACTCGTCGCCACCCAGCCGTCCTACCTGCGCGCGGCCGTCCGTCACGTCGAGCAGCCGCCGTGCGATCGCCGCGAGGATCGCGTCGCCCAGGTGGTGGCCGAACGTATCGTTGAGTTCCTTGAAGCGGTCCAGATCGACGAATATCACGGCCACGCGCCCCACGGCATCCGGCGCGGCGACGGCTTCCTCGAGCAGATCCATGATGCGGCCGCGATTGCACAGGCCCGTCAGACGGTCCGTGTGCGCGAGCTGTCGCAACTGCTCGCGACCGTTGAGCAGCTTCAGGAGCAGCGCGGCGATCCAGGTCGACAGGCCGACGAGAATCACCGAAATCACGGCCGCCATCGTCATGTAGACGCGGCGCATCTTGTAGTAGTCGTCGAGCGCCTCGTCGACCGACAGCCCCGCCATCACCGTGAGCCCGTAGCGCTTCGATTCGCGGCTCGCGACGACGCGCTCCACGCGATCGAACGGATCGGCGAATACCGCGTCCTTCTGGTTCGGATCGATGTAGCGGGTGGGCAGCGCATCGCCCGTGCGGCTCGGCTGGTCGCCCGCGCGGCGCGACAGCACGAAGCCGCGTGACGACAGCACCGCGATCATGCCGTGCTCGCCGAGCGCGGCGCTGGTGTAGAAGCCATCGGTCAGCCACGCGGGATTCTCCGACACGATCACCACGCCGCCGAAGCTGCCATCCGGACGGTTGATGCGCCGCGTCGCCTGAATCGACCATTGGCGCGAAATCCGCCCGATCACCGGCTGGCTGAGGAACAGCCCGGCATCGGAGCGCTCGCGGTGCACGCGGAAGTGCTCGCGGTCGCTGAGATCGACGGCGCCCGTGAACGGAATCGTCGACGCGATCACGTGGCCGTCCGCGCCCGCAAGCGTCACTTGCAGCGCGGTATCGGCGGTGATGAGGCCGTGCGCCTGGTACTTGCGCAGATCGAATGTGTCAGGCGAGCTCTCGAAACCGTACTTCACGAGCAGCGCAATCATGTCGACGTCGTGAATCGTTTTCTGCATGTGGGTGTCGAGCGCGCCCGCCACGGTGCGCGCCGCCACCTGCGTGTCATGCATGACGGCCGCTTTTTCGATGCGCAGCCGCAACAGGATCGTGACCCACAGCACGGCGAGAATCAGCACGGTCAGCGCGGGCAGCAGCACGAACGCGCGATGCGGCGCGCGCGGCCACATGCGCGTCGGAAGGATGCGAAGTCTGCCCATGTGCGACCTCGTGACGAGCGCGGTGTTCTTCACTGGCTGATGACTGATGGCTGACGCGTGAGACGTCGACTCGACCGTTCATGAAAGGCGAAAGCGCTGCTGCCGCCGCCGTCACCCTGCTGCATCGTTATATCGGCAGCGCCGGACGGAAATTGATTGCGATTTGCAGATTCGCTCGATAGAGGACGGACGTGCTCGCACAGCCTCGTTTCAGGCGGCGTTCAGTACGATGACGCGCGCTACCACAGGTGGATTCATGCGGGCGGCACAGGGTGGGAAACGAATGCATAGCCGTTCTTGCCGTGGCGCTTGACGTCGTACATCGCACCGTCGGCGGCGGCGACCAGCAGCCGGTGATCGGCGACGCGGTCGGGAAATGTCGCGATGCCGACACTCGCGCGCACGAGACCGAGGCCCATCTGCGCATCGGCGTCGCCGACGCAGTTCATCAGCCGCGTGGCGATTGCGGCCAGCTCGGTATCGCTGCCGAAGCCCAGCACGAGCGCCGCGAACTCGTCGCCGCCCATGCGCGCGACGAGATCGCCGGGACGCAGCGATTGCCGGAAGCGCTGCGCGACCGCGACCAGAAAGGCGTCGCCGACGCTGTGCCCGTGCGTGTCGTTGACCTGCTTGAAGCCGTCGAGATCGACATACAGCAGCCCGCACTTGCCGGGCGCGCCGCTCACGGCGATCTGGTCGAGCCGCGCGAGCAGTTGCCGGCGGTTCGGCAGGCCCGTCATCGCGTCGTGGTGCGCCGCGTGCCGGAACTCATAGGTGAGCCCGGCGAGCCGCCGGTGGCGCCGCGCGAACACGACGAGCGCCGCCAGCAGCGCGCCCGCCACCACGACCGTCAGCACCGCGAGCACGCTCGCGACGCGCAGCGTGCGCCGGCGGACGTCGGCGCTGATCGCGTCGGTGCGCGCGTGCCAATACTCGGCGGTGGCCGCGAGAGCATGCTGCAGATCGTCGAAGCTGGCCGCCGTCGCGTCGTTTTGCGGCAGTCGCGGCGCGGGAATCGGACTCGAACCGATCAGCGCATCGAGTTCGGCGACGCGCGCCTTCAGCTGATCGAGCGCCTGCTGGTAGTTCGCGTTGGCGTTGATGTTGGGATCGGCGGAAGAAGCGGCGGATGAAGCCGCGCGGCCCGGCGGCCGGGCCGCGCGCGCGGCACGTCTGGCGAAGCTGGCGGCGAGGCGCGCATTGTCGGCGCGCGCGACGGCTTCGAGCACGAGCGACGCATAGCGCTGCTGGAAATGATCGGCGTATAGCGCCTTGACCTGGACGGCGACATATAAAAGCCCCGTCACGAGACACGCCAGCGCGACGGCGCCGACCGCGCTCGGCTGCGGACGCCATCGCGCGTTGGGCGGGCGGTGCGGCGTGACGGTTCGCTTCACGCCGCCGCGTCAGGGATGCGAATACGGATCAGGGTTGTTGCCCGGGTCGCGGCTGCGGCGATGGTATGTGACCTTGCGGAACATCGCGGTCAGGCGCGACACGAAGGTTTCTTTCGGTTTCGCGTGCTGCGGATGGCGCGCGGCGCCGCCGCCCGGCTGCTTGCCGCGGTCGGCGCGCGCGACGGTATTGGGCGCGGCGCCGGGACGGGCGGCTTGCTGCGGGCCGGGTTGTGCGCCCGGTGATGCACCGGTTTGTGATTCATCGGCGGCGTCGACATCCGTGTCATCGTCTTCGGCAGCGGTGGGCTGCGTCGCGGCAAACAGGCCGGCATTGACGGATGCCGGCCGTTGCGACGGCGGCGCGGGCGTCACGCGGCCGGAAACGGAACTGGTCGGCACCGCGGCATGCGGCGGCACGGGCAGGTCCGTTTTTACCGCGGCGAACTGCGCGGGCGGCCGGCGCGCTGCCTGCGTCGCTTCGGCGTAGGCGACCTGATCGCGGCTGAACCAGATCACGTAGGCAGCCGTGCCCATCACGCCGACGGCCAGACCCATCGCCGACATCAGGCAGATCTGTACCCAGTTGTAATGACTCGCCTGCGAATCGTCGCTGCCGGGAAGAAAAGCGCTGTCGTATTGCTGTTGCCGGCGGCCGCGCGCCTGCTCCGGCGATTCCTGTGCGTCCATGTTTGCAACGCCTCCGACCTGTACGGTCTGCGTCTATCGGTGGAGGAACCGGGGCGCCGAGCGCGCGCCGGTGAAATCTGCTGGCAGATAACCGTGGTCTCGGAGCAATTAGTGAGCCTGGGAGTGTCGGTGATCGGCGCCAATGCGGCGGGGACGACGTGAGGCTCGCTCGCGAGGACAGGGTTATGTGCTGGCTATTCTAACGGCAAACCGCGAGGCGGTCCGTGTGCGGCGACGCACGTTTGAAGCGCGGACAGTGGGAAAAACGATGCAATCAGAGAAAAATTTCCAGGCTGCCCGCATGAGCGAGGTGACGAAAGAGCGCTTACGCGACCAGACGCATGACGATGGGATAGAGCGTCGCGACCAGCATCAGCGCCATCGCCACGTTGAAGGTGCGCAGCCAGACGGGGTTGGACAGCGCGCGGCGCATCGCCGTGCCGAACGCGGCCCACAGGCAGATGCACGGCAGCCCGATCACATAGAACAGCAGGGCCATCAGCAGCGCATTGGTGCCGAAGTCGGCGCTCAGATGGATGGTCGTCGCGGCTGTCAGGACCATCATCCACGCCTTCGGATTGACCCACTGGAACGCGATGGCTTCGTGAAAGCGCATCGGCCGGCGCTCGCCTTTCTTCACCTGCATTTCACCCGACGTGCCGATCTTCCACGCCAGATACAGCAGATACGCGACGCTCAGCACTTCGAGCACCGTGTACAGCACCTCGAAGCGCCGGAAGGCTTCGCCCAGTCCGAAGCCGACGGAGAGCATCAGCAGCGCGACGCCCGCGCTGATGCCGAGAATGTGCGGCAGCGTGCGGCGAAAGCCGAAGTTGACGCCCGATGCCAGCAGCATCGTATTGTTCGGTCCCGGCGTGATGGTCGTGACGAGCGCGAACAGGATGCCGGCGGGCAAGGCGCTCAAGGTGTCGAAGGACATGATCCGCTCCGCATGGTCGATGTCAAAGGCAGTGTCGACAGTGTAGCGATGCAGGCCGGTACAGTACCTATACAGATTGCGGAATGATTTCCGGTACGGAAATGGACTCATCCGGCCCCTTGCCATCGCGCGATCGTTCGGGGCACGATGCACGGATCACTCTTCGCGACAGCCCAGCATGCACAATCCAGACGACAAACCGGCGCGCCTGAGCATCCTCAAGGGCATTTTTCCCGTCGACCGCGCGTCCGCATGGCGCGACGTGCTGTCCGGCATCTCGCTCGCGTCGATGGACATTCCGCAGGTGCTCGGCTACGCGCGCATCGCCGGCATGCCCACGGTGACGGGGCTGTACACGGTCTTCCTGCCGCTCGTCGCATTCGCGTTGTTCGGCGCGTCGCGGCATCTCGTCGTGGCCGCCGATTCGGCCACCGCGACGATTTTCGCGAGCCGCGCATCGACGCTCGCGCCAATGGGCAGCGCCGCGTACGTCGCGCTGGCGGGCATGGTCGCGCTGCTGTCGGCCGCGTTGCTGCTGCTCGCGCGTATCTTCAAGCTGGGCTTTCTCGCCGATTTCCTCTCGCGCACCGTGCTGGTCGGCTTTCTGACGGGCGTGGGCGTGCAGGTGTCGATCGCGATGCTCGGCGACATGTTCGGCATGACCGTGCCGTATCCGTCGTCGCGCAGTCTGGCGCAATTGTTTTACGTGATCATTCATGCCGCGCAGGCGCATCTGCCCACGCTCGCGCTCACGGCGCTCGTGGTGGGCGCTATTCTCTTGTGCAAGCGCTTCTTGCCGCGCGTGCCCGTGCCGCTGATCGCCGTGGTGGGCAGCATCGCCGCCAGCAAGACGTTCGATTTCGCCGCGCACGGCATCAGCGTGCTCGGTCCGATTGCCGGCGGATTGCCGCCGCTCGGCTTTCCCGCCGTGACGTGGCAGCAGTTTCTCGATCTGATCCCCGTTGCGGCGTCGTGCTTCGTGATGATCATTGCGCAGAGCGCCGCCGCCGCGCGCGTGTTCGCGCAGCAATATCACGAGGAAGTCGACACCAACGCCGATATTCTCGGGCTCGCGGCCGCCAACGCCGCCGCCGCCTTCAGCGGCACGTTCGTCGTCAACGGCAGTCCGACGCAGACGGCGATGGCCGAGCGCGCCGGCACGCGCAGCCAGATCGCACAGCTGGCGTTCGCCGCTGTCGTGGTGGTGGTGCTGCTGTTCTTTGATACGTATCTGCAATACCTGCCGCACTGCGTGCTGGCCGGAATCGTCTTCACGATCGCGGTCGGCCTCGTCAATGTGCCGAGCCTCGCAGCGATCCGCAGCGAAAGCCCCGGCGAGTTCGCGCTCGCGCTCGTCACGGCGGCGGCTGTCGTGATGGTGGGCGTCGAGCACGGCATTCTGCTCGCCGTCGCGCTGTCGTTGCTGCGGCATGTGCGCCACAGTTACCGTCCGCATACGATGGTGCTCGAGCCGTCGGCGGCCAACGGCAAATGGCAGCCGGTGCCAGCGACGCCGGGCATCATGACGGCGCCCGGCCTGATCGTCTATCGCTTCGGCTCCGACCTGTTCTTCGCCAACGACCACCTGTTCTCGCAGGAAGTGCTGAAGCTCGTCGATGCAGCGCCGGGCGGAGTGCGGGCGTTCGTCGTCGACGCGGGCGCGATCACCGCGCTCGATTATTCGGCGGCGCGCACGCTGAGCGACCTGATCGGAGACGTGCACGATCGCAACGTCGACGTGATCTTCGGGCGCGTGACACCTTATCTGCGCTCCGACATGGACCGGCATGGCATTACGCAGGTAGTCGGCGAGTCGAACGTATTCGCGACGCTGCACGAAGCGCTCGCGGCTGCCGGCGTCAGCCCGCCGCACGAGGTGAGCGCCGTCTAGCGCGCTGCCGAACGCGCATGACGATGCGCGCGACGATATATCGCTTACCCTGGATCGCCCGCCGGCGCGCGGCATGTCGGGCGCGTTCATGCTGCGCCGCATTCGACGGGCAGGCGGCGCATCGCCTTGTCGCGACGCGCATGGACGCACGGCGAGGGCCCCGCGTGTTCGCACGCGCAGCATAGGGCAAGTCCCTAAGTGCCGCCCGCGCGCATTTAGCCCTGCATTACCACAGCGCACATCTCACTTCTACACTCAGCATCAAACGAAAGGAGTGACGACATGGCCAAGCTGATCCACACGATGATCCGCGTTCAGGATCTGGACCGCTCGCTGAAGTTCTATCAAAACGCTTTCGGACTCGCGCCTTCGCATCGGCTCGACTTTCCCGACTTCTCGCTCGTCTATCTGCGCAATAACGAATCGGACAGCGAGATCGAACTCACCTGGAACAAGGGACGCGAAGACGCGTACTCGCACGGCGACGGCTACGGACACGTCGCGTTCGTCGTCGACGATGTCAAGGCGGAGCGCGAACGCCTGCTTCAGCTCGGCATGACGCCCAACGACGTGCGCGAGTTCCACAACGACGACGGCGCGCTGCTCGCGCGTTACTTCTTCATTCAAGACCCAGACGGCTACAAGATCGAAGTGCTCGAACGGCACGGGCACTATCAATAGCAGGCCGCATGACGCCGTGCCCCCACAACGCAACTCAAGGAGACAGGCATGAGTCACAGAGTGATTCCCATCGAAGTGGAACCTGCCGCGAGTTCTGACGGCGCTCATGCATCGCACGTGCCGCGCTCGCTCAGCCGGCGCGAATGGCTCAAGGGGACGGGCGTGCTGGTCGGCACGCTGGCCTTCCCGTCGATCCTCGCGACGCTCGCGCCGAGCCGCGTCTGGGCGCTCGAAATGCAGGCGCTCGACACGCATCAGGGCGCCGTGCTGCTCGCGTTCGTCAAGCAGCAGTATCCGCACAAGACGCTCGACGATGCCGTCTATGCGCTCGTCGTCAAGGATCTCGACGGCAAGGCGGCGAAAGATCCCGCCGTGCGTCAGCAGCTCACCGACGGCGTGAAGCAGCTCGACAACGGCTCGGACTGGACCAAACGCTCCGCCGCCGATCAGGCGCGCGACGTCGCCGCGATGGAGAAAACGCCGTTCTTCAAGACCGTGCGCACGACAGCCATCGTCGCGCTGTACAGCAACGACATGGCGTACGCACATTTCGGCTATGGCGCGGCGCAAGGCGACGGCGGCTATCTGTACAAGGGCTTCAACGACCTCGCCTGGCTGCCGAATCCGCCCGCCGCTGCGAGCGGCCCGATTCCCACCGACAGCTGAGCAACGGAGACCTGACATGGACGACAACAACAAGGTGCACTTCGCGCACAACGATGCGCGCGCGGTGGTCATCATCGGTTCCGGCGCCGGCGGCGGCACGCTTGCCAACGAGCTTGCGCAGAAGGGCATCGACGTGATCGTGCTCGAAGCGGGCAAGCTGCATACGCAAGGCGATTTCATCACCGACGAATGGGGCTCGTTCTCGATGCTGTCGTGGCTCGACAAGCGCACGACCTCGGGCACGTGGCGCATCGCCACCGACTTCCCGAATCTGCCCGCGTGGATCTGCAAGACGGTGGGCGGCACGACGACGCACTGGGCGGGTGCCAGCCTGCGCTTTCAGCCGCACGAGTTCCAGGCGAAGACGCATTACGGCGCGATCAAGGATGCGAACCTGCTCGATTGGCCCGTCACCAGCGACGAAATGGCGCCGTGGTACGACCGCGCGGAAAAGAAAATGGGCGTGACGCGCACCAACGGCTTGCCCGGCTTGCCGGGCAACAACAACTTCAAGGTGATGTACAACGGCGCGACCAAAGTCGGCTACAAGGAATGCAACACGGGGCACATGGCGACCAACAGCATCGTGCGCGACGACCGCGCGCATTGCTTCCAGCGCGGCTTCTGTTTCCAGGGCTGCCGCACGGGCGCGAAATGGTCGACGCTGTACACCGAGATTCCGCGCGCCCAGGCCACGGGCCACATGGAATTGCGCACGCAGGCGCAAGTCGTGAAGATCGAAACGGATTCGAAGGGCAAGGCAAGCGCGGTCGTCTATTACGACGCCGACGGCAAGCTGCAACGCCAGAAGGCGCGCATCGTCGCGGTGGCGGGCAATGCGATCGAGACGCCGCGCCTGTTGCTGAACTCGCATTCGAGCCGCTTTCCCGATGGCCTCGCGAATTCGTCGGGACAGGTCGGGCGCAATTACATGCGTCACACCACGGGCTCCGTCTACGCGGTGTTCAACGACAAGGTCGACATGTATAAAGGCACGACGATGGCGGGCATCATCGAAGACGAAGCGCGCTTCGATACGTCGCGCGGTTTCGCGGGCGGCTATCACATGGAGACGGTGTCGCTCGGGCTGCCTTTCTATGCGGCCTTTCTCGATCCCGGCGCGTGGGGCCCCGGTTTCACGCAGGCGATGGACGCGTATCCGTACACGGCGGGCATGTGGATTGTCGGCGAGGACATGCCGCGCGAGACGAACCGCGTCACGCTAAACAACGACGTAAAGGACCAGTACGGCTTGCCCGTGCCCAACGTGCACTTCGACGATCACCCTAACGACGAAGCCATGCGCAATCACGGCTTCAAACAGGGCACGGCCGTCTATCAGGCAGCGGGCGCGAAGACGGTGTATCAGGTGCCGCCGTATCCGTCGACGCACAATCTCGGCACCGCGCGCATGAGCGCCAAGGCGCAGGACGGCGTGTGCAACAAGTTCGGCCAGACGCACGACGTGCCGAACCTGTTCATCTCGGACGGCAGCCAGTTCACCACGGGCGCCGCCGAAAATCCGACGCTGACCATCGTGACGCTGGCGATCCGTCAGGCCGACCACATCGCGACGCAGATGAACCGGCGCACGATCTGATCGACGCAACGGGACGAGCGCGGCTCGCGTGTCGCAGACGCGGCCGCGCTCGACCCGAATGCTGAACGACTAAGGAGACGAACCATGTGCAACGTGTACGTCAACGCCGACCCGATCCTGTACGAATCGCGCACGCGTTCGCTGCGCATTCATGGCGTGATCACGACTGTGCGGCTGGAAAATCTCTTCTGGGACGTGCTGCACGAAATCGCCGCGCGCGAAAACATGACGACCACGCAATTCGCCGTCAAGCTCTACGACGAACTCATCACGCTGCGCGGCGAAGTGCCGAGCAACTTCGCGTCGTTTCTGCGCGTATGCTGTCTGCGTTATCTGTCGATCGTGGCGGGCAAAAGCGAGTTAACCAGCGATCCCATCCCGGAACTGAAGCCGCGCGTGTTGAAAACGGTTTGACGGCCTTATGGCGTTTTTCGCCGTTGTTTCTACCTGTGCGGCCCCGCATAGTTCGGACGGCCGTGAGTTGATCTGCGTGGCGCATTCCATCGTCGACGCAAACAACGCGAACCTGATGCTCGATCTCTGAGCGTGCACCGGTTATTTGCCCGCGCCCGTCGAGGGCACGCAGGTGAGGACGAGCGTGCTGCCGTTGCCCGCTTCGCCGCTCAGCGTCGCAAGATGCGATTCGCCGCGATCGCAAGACCATTGCGCCACGAAGTCGCGCGCGCACGATGCCCGCTGCGCCGCAGCGTAGTTCGCGTGGACGATGTAGTGGCAGGTGGCGTGCTCGTCGCAGTGCGAGGCGAGATCGCGTGTCGCGTTGCCTGCGGCGGCGCCGCAATTCCCGCCATACGTACCCGATTGAATGCGGATGTGCTGCGCGTATGCGCCCATGCTGACGAGCGCGCCCGTCAATGCAGCGCCCGCGAGCAGGCCAGTCGTGAGGTTCATGAGCTTCATGAGGGGCCTCCCGTCGATGAAACGTCGCCTCTTCCATCATAGACTTCATACGGCGCGGGCCGATCTGGCAATTGCGGCACGGTCGTTGCGGCGCTCAGCCGTGCGTGCGTGTCGGTGTTTTGCGCACGGGCGGAAAGTGTTCCTTGCCCGCCGCGAAGCCGATGCGCCGAAAGCGTTCGCGCTTGTGCTCTTCTTCGAAATGCGCGACGGAAGGCTTCACGAGATCGCTGCGCGACACCACGCCGATCAGTTGCATCGAGTCGTAATCGGCGACGACGGGCAGCCGTTCAAGCTCATGCACGGCCAGACGCGTCGCGACGACGCGGCAGGTCTCGTCCGGTAGCGCGACGACGAGAGGACACTCGCGCAGCACGTCGGCGAGGGGCGTATCGAGCGCGTGAGGTGCGGTACTGTCGCGCACGGCCTCGAGCATCGCGCGATCGACGATGCCGAGCACCGCGCCGTTCTCGCGCACGACGGGATACGCACGCCGCCTCTGCGTCGCGCCGAAATACGCGGCGAGCGCGTCGCGCACGCTGAGCCGGCCATCGATTGAATCCGCCTTCTGCGACATCACTTCATCGACGTAATGGCGTTCGAGGGGATCGACGCCGTACTCGCGATAGATGTGATATCCGCGCCGCGCGATCTTCTCCGTCATGATCGAGCGCTTCATCACGACGGTCGCGAAGCCGTGCGCGACCAGCGTCGCGGCGAGCAGCGGCAATAGCGCGTTGCTGTCGTGCGTGAGGCCGAACGCGAACACGATGGCCGTGAGCGGCGCGCCCAAGGTTGCGCCGAGCGTCGCGGCCATGCAGACGAGCGGCCACAGCGCGGGCTCGTTGCCGGGCAGCACGTGCCCGAGCACGGTGCCGAGCCCCGCGCCTAGCATGAGCAGCGGCGCCAGCACGCCGCCCGACGTGCCGGAGCCGAGCGCGACTACCCAGATCAACGCCTTGACGACTAGGATGGCCAGCGCCACCTGCAGCGCGATGTGCTGGTGCAGCAGATCGCCGATGACGTCATAGCCGACGCCGAGCGCGCGCGGTTCGATGAAGCCGCCGATGCCGACAGCGAGGCCGCCGATGGCGGGCCACCACATCCAGTGCAGCGGCAGCTTGTGAAAGAGGTCTTCCGTTTTGTAGAGCGCCGCCGACAAGCCCGACGCGAGCGCGCCCGACAACAGCCCCGCGATCACGCACGACACCAGCGAGATGGCCGTGGCGGGCGCAGTTTCGAGCGGAAACAGCGGACCGGTGCCGAAGAAGATCGCGCGCGCAAAACCTGCGACAGCGCACGCCAATGCAACGGGCAGGAAACTGCGCGGCCGCCATTCGAACAGCAGCAGTTCGACAGCAAGCAGCACGGCCGCGACGGGCGTGCCGAACACGGCCGTCATGCCCGCGGCGGCGCCCGCGACGAGCAGCGTCTTGCGCTCCGCGGAGGTCACGTGCACGCACTGCGCGATCAGCGAGCCGAGCGCGCCGCCCGTCATGATGATGGGACCTTCCGCGCCGAACGGACCGCCGCTGCCGATCACGATGCCCGACGAAAGCGGCTTCAATACGGCGACTTTCGGCGACATGCGGCTCTTGCCGAACAGGATCGCTTCGATCGCTTCGGGAATGCCGTGCCCGCGGATCTTTTCCGAGCCGAAGCGCGCCATCAGGCCGACGATCAGCCCGCCGATCACGGGTATGGCGATCACCCACAGGCCGAGCGTATTCGCAGCGGGCGAGCGGTCGGCGAACGAGAAACTGCCGAAGAAGAAAATGTTCGTGAACAGATGAATCAAGCTCAGCAGCACGTAGGCCGCGAGCGTGCTGAGGAGGCCGATGCCCGCCGCGAGCGCGGCGATGCCCGGCAAACGCGAATTGCTCGAAAAGTCCCGCTTGTGGGAGTTGTCGCTCATGGCAGCACGCAGGATTCGGTCAGGATTCGAGGTCGATCTGGGGAATGGAGAACGCGCCCTTGAGCGAGCGCAGTTCCGCGCGATGCAATTCGGCAAGCCGCGCGAGTACTTTTTCTCCCGCTTTGAGCAGATGCACTTCGACCTGACGGCGGTCGGTGTCGCTGATCTTGCGCTTGACGAGTTCGAGCGCCTCGCAGCGCGACACCAGCGCGACGACGCCGTGATGCTGCGCCTGCAGACGCTCCGCGAGTTCGCCGATGGTGGCCCACTCGCGATCCGGATAGCCCTTGATATGCAGCAGCAGCAGATACTGCAGCGGCGTGATGCCTTCGCCTTGCGCGGCCTGTTCGGAAAAGCGCTCGAAGCGCCGCATCTGATAGCGGAATTCGGATAGCTGCTCGTAGTCCGCCTTGTTCAATGTGCGTGTGAGAACTTTCATGTCGATGGGTGCGCGAGACGAAAATCAAAAATGTATCACAAAGTGATATATGCGGCGGCACTTTCACTGTGTCGCGCGGAGGAACCGGTGCTGGATCGGAAGCGAAATCGGAAACGAAAGCGCGGCGGCTCGCGCCGACGCGCGCTCAGGCGGCGGGACGCTGCTGCGCGTGCGCCTGCATCTGTGTCTGCCGGTACAGTCCGGCGATCAGATCGGACTGCGTGATGATGCCGACCAGCCGTTCGTGCGCATCGATTACGGGAATGTGATGATGGCCGTCATCGGCGAAAAGCGGCACCAGTTCGACGATCGGCGTGCGGGTTTCGACCGTGCGCACATGCGGCGTCATGACGGTGCTCACGAGCCGCGCGCGCTGGCCGTTGCGCCCGAAAAGCCGCGCCGACAGCGCTTCCATCAGCCGCAGATCGGCGCTCTTCGGCTTGTTCGCGAGATCGGCGCGCGTGACAATGCCCACCACATGCTGACGCTTGTCGATCACGGGCAGCGCCTTGATCGCGTGACGCTGCAGCAGATCGGCGGCGGCGCGCAGCGTGGTGTCCGGCGCGATGCTGACGACGGGCGCCGACATCACGTCGCGGCAGGCCAGCTCGCTGAACGTGCGCGCATACGCCTGCAATTGCGTTTCGCGGAACAGGGTTTCGAGATCGTCGGGGTCGATGTCGAGCAGTTCGCCGCGGCGGTTCAGCACCGCCTCGAGGTCGTCGCGCGTGATGCTGTTCCTTGACGCGGGCGTTTGCGGCGCGGCGGGCGCCGCGCGCGTCGCGTGCGGATAGCGGTGGCCCGTCACCGCGTGATAGACGAGCGCCGCGCTCAGCAGCGCAGCCGACTGGATCAGGATCGGCTCCAGCACGAAGCGGTAGCCGAGCGCATGAATCGCGGGGCCGCCGAGCACGGCTGTCAGCGCGACGGCGCCCGACGGCGGGTGCACGCAGCGCAGCGCGAACATGGCCGCGATCGCCGCGCCCACGGCGAGGCCCGACGCCGCGACGGGGTCGACAATGAACATCGCGCAAGTCACGCCGACCGTCGCCGACACGAGATTGCCGCCGATGATCGACCACGGTTGCGCGAGCGGACTGGCGGGCACGCCGAACAGCAGCACGGCCGACGCGCCCATCGGCGCGACCAGCAGCGGAATGTTCGCGTTCGCACCGAGCAGCAGATGCATGCTGCCGCCCGTGAAGGCGATGCCGATCAACGCGCCGAGGGCCGAGCGCATGCGCTCTGGCCATTTGACGTTCATCGCAGGCGGAAAAAAGCGCGCCAACCAGTGGAAAAAGAGAGAGCGAGTCAAAATTTGGTTCTGTAGAGGGAAGCGGGCATGCGTACCTTAAAAGAAAAGGGCTCAGAACGGAAACAACTTGTGATCATGGATATATGCCAACGTGATATAAATCCGCCACTTCGCGGGAGCCAGAAAGCGTGGCGCAGCCTCGGCGATCGAGGGAAAACCCGTATTGGCATGTGATTCAACTGCATCACGGCATGATATGAGTTGCGGCGCGAACGCAAAGCGGGGCGCCATGACGGGCAGCACGCGGCGCGCCCGCGCCGGGCTGAACGGAAACGGCGCAGCGTCGTAACGCGCGCTGGCGCGTGGCCGCATTAACGGGCATGATCGAGCCGTGTGCCCGCTTCAACTCCTTTACGGCACATTCCCCATTCACCGACGCGCCTTGAGGAGATCAGCATGGAACCCTTTGACGCCGCTAATCCGTTCGCCGAATTCAACAAGATGTTCGAACAGTTCAAGCTGCCGGGATTCGACGTGCCCGCCGTGATGGAAGCGCGCCGCAAGGATGTCGAGGCCTTGATCACCGCTAACCAGACGGCTGTGCAAGGCATGCAGGCGCTCGCGCAGAAGCAGGCGGAAATGCTGCGCACCACGCTCACCGAGCTGCAGGATCTCGCGCAAAAGCAGGCGGCGGCGGGCGGCGTGCCGTCGGCGCAGACGGCGGAGCTGGTTCAGCAGACGCTGCACAAGGCGCTCGCCGACATGCAGCAGCTGACGCAAGCGGCTTATCGCACGCAGGCGGATTCGTATGCCGTGATTGCGAAGCGCGTCGAAGAGAACGTCGAAGAGCTGAAAGCGCTGCTGCAAAAGAAGTAACGCGCTCGCGGCTAGCTGCGTGCCCAGCCCCGCGCGATCACGCGATGCACGAAACGCAGCTTGTCCACGACGGGCGGCGCCAGCGTGAACGGATAGCCGTCCGGCATGCCGAGGCTGCGGTTCAGGCTGTTCAGCGCATCCGTCAGGGGAAACCAGCGTTTCATCAGATTATCGAAGCTGGCTTCCTCGACGGGCGTCTGGTCGGTCAGGCGCGGCTCGTTCGGCGCGGGCGGCAGCAGCGCGAGCCCGTAAGCCGTCGACGTATCGAGCACGTCGACGATCATCAGGTAATGCGCCCACGTTTCCGCCCAGTCTTCCCACGGGTGCATCGTTGCGTATGCACTGATGAAACTGTTTTCCCAGTCGGCGGGCGCGCCGTCGCGGTAGTAGGCGTCGAGCGCTTCGGCGTAGT
The DNA here is from genome assembly GCA_001319865.1 of Burkholderia sp. E7m39. Taxonomy (GTDB): domain Bacteria; phylum Pseudomonadota; class Gammaproteobacteria; order Burkholderiales; family Burkholderiaceae; genus Paraburkholderia; species Paraburkholderia bengalensis. The sequence continues at coordinate 18,627 of BBSL01000111.1, forward strand.
CGAGCTGTTCGTCGCCGAACTGCTTGCGAAACGGCTCCAGCCAGGGCGTGCCCGCAATCAGCTTCTCGAAGTAGTAATGCCCTGATTCGTGGCGAAAGTGCCCGAGCAGCGTCCGGTAAGGTTCGCGCATGTCAGTGCGGATTTTCTCGCGATGCGCATCGTCGGCTTCGGCGATGTTCAGCGTGATGCGGCCGTTATCGTGCCCGGTCATGACGGGCCCGTTCGCGACCGTGTTTTCGAGGAAGTCGAATTCGAGCCCGTTCTCGGGATCGGCCTGGCGGGACTCGATAGGCAGCCCGAGCGCGTCGAGCGTGTAGAGCAGGCGCCGCTTGGCCGTTTCCAGCCGATACCAGTAGAGCCGGTTGTTCGGCTCGGCGAGGTTCGGGATCGTGCGCGTGAGGCGGCATGAGCGGCATAGCGTCTCGTGGTCGTCGGCGGGCAGCATCCAGTTGCAGACGTTTTCGACCGCGTAGTTGTGGCATTGACGGTAGAGCTTGTCCTTCGCGTCGGGATGCAGGCTGCGCCACTGGCCGTCGCCCGCTTCTTCGAACGCGCTGATTTCGCCCAGTTCGGGCACGTAGCCGAGCAGCGTCTCGCAGCGCTCGCACCGCACGTTCTCGAAGAACACGCGCTGGTCGCATCGGTTGCAGTGGAAGGCTTTCATTGAGTCGAACCGTGGTGTCGTCGTGCGATTGGATGAGGTGCGGCGCCGTTTCGAAGCAGGCGCGCAGCGGGAGGGTTCCCGCAATCTTCATGCCGCTCCGCTATAACGTCGCTGGCCATGCGCACATTGCTGGCGAATCGGCTTGCCGCATGCGCCGCTTTGGTGCGCGAGCAGGCGAACGAGGCGCAACGCAACGCGGCGTCGCGCGCGCGGCAGCCGTCGAAGGGGCACATGGCCGCGACGTCCAACGCAACGTGCAACGCACAACGTCCAACGCGACGTGCAGCGAGAGGCGGCAAGCGACGGATGCACGCGCAGCACGGCCTGCGCCGCGAAGCGTGCCGTCACCGACACGGCAACCCGCCAACGGCATAAAGCTTGCTTTTCGCGGCTGCCCCTATTGTCCTTTCCTGCCCAGGAGTCCGGAGTGTCCATACGTGTCGCGCTGAACCATGTCACGCATTACCGTTATGACCGCCTCGTCGGACTGTCGCCGCAGGTCGTGCGGCTGCGCCCGGCGCCGCATTGCCGCACGCCCGTGCTGTCGTATTCGATGCGCGTCGAGCCCGAGGAGCACTTCATCAACTGGCAGCAGGACGCGTTCGCGAACTATCAGGCGCGGCTCGTGTTTCCCGAGCGCACCGAGACGTTCAAGATCACGGTCGACCTCGTCGCGGAGATGGCCGTCTACAACCCGTTCGATTTCTTTCTCGAACCCGCCGCCGAGCAATTCCCCTTCGACTACGCACCGGAACTCGCCGCCGAACTCGCGCCGTATCTCGTCAGGCACGAGATGACGCCGCGTTTCGCGGAGTTCGTTGCGAGCATCGACCGCTCGCCGCGCGGCACGACGGACTTTCTCGTCGATCTGAACCAGCGGGTGCAGCGCGAAATCCGCTACCTGATCCGCATGGAGCCGGGCGTGCAGACGCCGGAGGAGACGCTCGTCAACGCGTCGGGCTCGTGTCGCGACTCGGGCTGGCTGCTGGTCGAGACGCTGCGCCAGTTGGGGCTCGCGGCGCGTTTCGTGTCCGGTTATCTGCTGCAGCTCGCGCCCGATACGAAGTCGCTCGATGGCCCGAGCGGCACTGAATACGATTTCACCGACCTGCACGCGTGGTGCGAGGTGTATCTGCCGGGCGCGGGCTGGATCGGCTTCGATCCCACGTCCGGGCTGCTCGCGGGCGAGGGGCACATTCCCGTCGCGTGCACGCCGGAGCCGGGCAGCGCGGCGCCGATTTCGGGCGCCGTCGATCAGTCCGAAGTCGAGTTCGAACACGCGATGTCGATTACGCGCGTGCTCGAGACGCCGCGCGTGACCAAGCCGTACACGGAACCCGCGTGGGACCGCATCCTGACGATGGGCGCGCAGGTCGACAGCCGGCTCGACGCGATGGACGTGCGCCTGACGATGGGCGGCGAGCCGACGTTCGTGGCCGTGCGCGACCGCGACGCCGCCGAATGGAACACCGACGCGCTCGGCCCGACCAAGCGCGGCTACGCCGTCGCGCTGATGGACAAGCTGCGCGCGTACTACGGCGCGAACGGCTTCCTGCATGTCGGCCAGGGCAAGTGGTATCCCGGCGAGCAGTTGCCGCGCTGGGCGCTGTCGCTGTACTGGCGCGCGGACGGCGAGCCGTGCTGGCGCGACCCGTCGCTATTCGCCGACGAGCGCAGCCCCGGCCGCTACACCTCGGACGACGCGCGCCGCTTCCTCACGCTGCTCGCCGGCAAGCTCGCCGTCGGCAGTGAGTACGTGTTGCCCGGTTACGAGGACACGTGGTACTACCTATGGCGCGAGCGGCGCTTGCCCGTCAACGTCGATCCGTTCGATTCGCGCCTCGACGACGAACTGGAGCGCGTGCGGCTGCGCCGCGTGTTCGATGCGGGGCTGTCCAGCGTGTCGGGCTACGTGCTGCCGCTCGCGCGTTCGACGCACGGGCCGGGCTGGACGAGCGGCGCCTGGTTCTTCCGCGACGAACGAATGTACCTGATTCCCGGCGATTCGCCGATGGGCTTGCGCCTGCCGCTCGATTCGCTGCCGTGGGTGTCGAAGGGCGACTATCCGTATCAGCACGCGCACGATCCGTTCGCACCGCCCGTGCCGTTGCGCACGTCGGCGCAATTGCGGACGCAGTACGAAGGCGTGTCGTACGCGGCGCGCGATGGCCGCACAGAAGGCGCAGACGCATATGGTGCTGGTTTCGCCGCAAACGGCCAGAGCCAGCCGCAGGACCGCTTGCCGGAGCGCGGCGAGTCGGCTTCCGCCGTGATCCGCACGGCCGTGTGCGTCGAGGCGCGCAATCCGGCGCGCGCGGCGGGCCCGAAAGTGGAGGACGCCGCGCTTGGCGACGGCCGCGCGCTGCTGCATGTGTTCATGCCGCCGCTGACGGAGCTCGACGACTATCTCGACCTGCTCGCCGCCGTCGAAGCCACGGCCGCCGAACTGAAGATGAAGGTCGTGATCGAAGGCTATCCGCCGCCGCGCGATCCGCGCCTCTCCGTGCTGCAGGTCACGCCCGATCCCGGCGTGATCGAGGTGAACATCCACCCGGCGAAGAACTGGAACGAACTCGTCGATCACACCGAGTTTCTCTACGGCGCCGCCCACGAGTCGTATCTGAGCACCGAGAAATTCATGCTTGACGGACGCCACGCGGGCACGGGCGGCGGCAATCACTTCGTGCTCGGCGGCGCCACGCCCGCCGACAGCCCGTTCCTGCGCCGGCCCGATCTGCTCGCGAGCCTCGTCGCGCACTGGCACAACCATCCGTCGCTGTCGTACCTGTTTTCAGGGCTCTTTATCGGACCGACGAGCCAGGCGCCGCGCGTCGACGAGGCACGCAACGACCAGGTCTACGAACTCGAAGTCGCGTTCAGGGAACTGCAACGGCAGGTCGATCTGCTCGGCGGACAAGACGGTGGGCAACTGCCGCCGTGGATGATCGACCGCGCGCTGCGCAATATCCTGATCGACGTGACGGGCAACACGCACCGCGCCGAGTTCTGCATCGACAAGCTTTATTCGCCCGATGGCCCGACGGGGCGCCTCGGCCTGCTCGAATTGCGCGGCTTCGAAATGCCGCCGCACGCGCGCATGAGTCTTGTGCAGCAACTGCTGCTGCGCGCGCTGGTCGCGAAGTTCTGGAACGAGCCGTACACGACGCGCCTCACGCGCTGGGGCACGGAATTGCACGACCGTTTCCTGCTCGGCACGTTCGTGCAGATGGATTTCGACGACGTGCTCGCCGATCTGCGCGAAGCCGGCTTCGCGTTCGAGAACGAATGGTTCGCGCCGCATTTCGCGTTCCGTTTCCCGGCCATCGGCGAAATGCACGCGAACGGCATCGCGCTTGCAATCAGCGGTGCGCTGGAACCGTGGCACGTGATGGGCGAAGAAGGCGCGGCGGGCGGCTCGGTGCGGTATGTGGATTCGTCGGTGGAAAGGCTCGAAGTGAAGGTGCTGGGGCTCAACGACAACCGGCATCGCGTGACGGTGAACGGCGTGCCGCTGCCGCTTCAGCCGACCGGCCGCATCGGCGAATTCGTCGCGGGCGTGCGCTTTCGCGCATGGCAACAGTCGTCGTCGCTGCATCCTACGATCGGTGTGCATGCGCCGTTGACGTTCGATGTCGTCGATACGTGGATGGGGCGCTCGATCGGCGGATGCCAGTATCATGTCGCTCATCCGGGTGGACGCAATTACCAGACTTTCCCGGTGAACGCGTACGAAGCGGAAAGCCGGCGTCGCGCGCGCTTCTTTACCACGGGCCACACGCCGGGCCCGCTGGTGACGCAGCCGCCGCAGCGCAGCCTGGAGTTTCCGTTCACACTGGATTTACGGCACGGATAAGCCGCAGCCCACACTCACGACAAACCGACTCGCGACCACATCTTGGCCTTTCAATCGACTTTTCCGTTCGAAGCGGCAGCAGGCCATCCCGACGCACTGTCGCTGTTGCGCGCGTTGCCGCTTCTGGACGTGCGCGAAGGCCACTGGGACGAACTGCGCGACGCCTCGGGCACGCTGCGCGAACCGTGGCGGCGCTTTTTCGAGCTGCTCGGCGAAGAGGGCATTGCGGGTCTGGAGCCAGGACGCGCGTCCGTCGCGCAGCAGGTGCGCGACAACGACATCACGTACAACGTCTACGCGGACAAGGGCGAGCCGCGTCCGTGGGCGCTCGATCTGCTGCCGCTCATCATCGCCGAGGACGAATGGGCGCTGATCGAGCGCGGCGTGCAGCAGCGCGCGCAATTGCTCAACGCGATCGTCGCCGATGTGTACGGGCCACAGACGCTGTTGCAGCAAAGCGTGCTGCCGCCGGCGCTGGTCTATGGGCATCCGGGCTATCTGCGCTCGGTGAAGGGTTTCGTGCCGCAGGGCGGGCAGTTTCTGCAGGTGGTTGGCGTCGATCTGGCGCGCGCGCCGAACGGCGAGTGGACGGTCGTCTCGCATCGCACCGAAGTGCCGTCGGGTTTGGGGTACGCGCTCGAAAACCGCATGATCGTCTCGAGCGTATTCGCCGATGTGTTCCGTGAATTGCGCGTGAGCCGTCTCGCGCCCACGTTCTCCACGCTGATCGCGACGCTTGCCGCCAGCGCGCGCGCCACCATGCGCGACGGCAAGACGGACAGCGCGCCGCATATCGCGCTGCTCACGCCGGGGCCGTTTGCGGAAACGTATTTCGAACACGCGTTTCTCGCGCGCTATCTCGGCGTGACGCTCGTCGAAGGCAAAGATCTGACGGTGCGCAACGACATGCTGTACCTGAAGACGCTCACGGGGCTCGAACGCGTGCACGTCGTGTTGCGCCGGCTCGACGATGCGTTCTGCGATCCCGTCGAGCTGCGCGCCGATTCGACGATCGGCGTGCCGGGGCTGTTGCAGGTGATGCGCGCGGGCAATGTGATCGTGTCGAACGTGCCGGGCTCCGGCTTTCTCGAATCGCCCGCGATGCACGGTTTCATGCCCGGCATCGCGCGGACGCTGCTAAACGAGCCGCTGCTGCTCAACGGCGTATCGACGTGGTGGTGCGGAGAAGAAGCCGCGCGCGAACACGCGTTTGCGAACATCGAAGAAGCGTTTTTGCAGCCGACGTGGCCAGCGCGCACGCCGGACAGCCCGCCTGGCATCGCGCACGGCCCGCAGAAACTCGATGCCTGGAAAAGCCGCATCGAGCGCTCGCCGGATGCATTCACGATCCAGCAGCCGCTGCCGTACTCGTGCACGCCGCGCTACGAAGACGGCACGCTCGGCAACCGGCCATGCGTGCTGCGCGCCATCGCCGTCGCCGATGCAAACGGCGACTGGCACGTGCTGCCGGGCGGCTTTACGCGGCTGGCGGCAGAGCGGCAGTCGTCGGTGTCGATGCAGTTCGGTGGCAGCAGCGTCGATGCATGGGTGTTGTCGAGCCATCCGAACTCCACGTTCACGCTGCTGCCGTCGCCGCTCAAGCCCGCCGATCTCGCGCGCAAGCATCGCACGGTGTCGAGCCGCGCCGCCGAGAACTTGTTCTGGAGCGGCCGCTACGGCGAGCGCGCGGAAAACAACGTGCGGCTGCTGCGCCTCATACTCGGGTCGCTCGAAAACAACGGTGCCGACACGATGTTCGCGACGCTCGCGGAACTCGCGCTGCATTTCGGTCTCGTGCAATCGGGCGATCTCGTGGGCGGGCAATCGCTGCAGGCTTTCGAGCGCACGCTGGTCGCGAATCTGCAGGAAAACACGGGCGCGTACAGTATCGGGCAAAACCTCGCGAGCCAGGCGCGCGCGAGCGGCGAGATTCGCGGGCGTCTGTCGAGCGATCATTGGCGCATCATTCTCGCCGCCCGCAATGACTTCCGCGACGCGCTGCACGAGCTGACGCCCGCGGCTGCCGTGTCGTCGAATGCGTCGTCGCGCGGCAGGGCGCGCTACAACCGCGTCACGCTGATGGATGCGCTCGAACATCTCGCGACGCAACTGTCGGCGATCAGCGGCGCGCAGGGTGACCGCATGACGCGCGACGAAGCATGGCGCCTGATGTTCGCCGGGCGCCACATCGAGCGCGTGTGGGCGATGACGTCGATATTGCGCGTGGTCGCGTCGCAGCGGCAGCTCGCGACGCCCGCCGGCTTCGATCTGCTGCTGCAACTGTTCGACAGCACGCTGACGTATCGCTCGCTGTATCCGGGGCGGCTCGAAGTGCCCGCGTTGCTGGACCTGCTGGTAATAGAGCCGACCAATCCGCGCGGGCTTTATGGCGTGTACGCGCGCCTTCGCGCGAAGCTCGACGACATTTCCGGCGCGGCGGACGGCAAGCGCCATCGGCCGTTCAGCGATCTGCTGCCGCATCCCGACACGCTGCCTTCGCTCGAAGCGCTGTGCGTGACGGACGGCAGCGGCACGTACGTGGCGCTGATCGCGCTGTGCGACCGTCTGGCGATGAGCGTCACGGCGGCCGCCAATGAAATCAGCGCGCGCTATTTCAGCCACGCGAACACGCTCGCAGCGCAGGTGTCGCCATGAGTGAAGCGACGCTGCTGTCCGTATCGCATCGCACGACCTATCACTACTCGACGCCCGTCGAGACCGCGCAGCATCTCGCTACCATCCGGCCGCTCGCGTGCGCGTGGCAGCGCGTCGTCGAGCATACGGAGCGTATCGAGCCCACGCCTTCGTATCTGCACAGCCGCATCGATGCGTTCGGCAACGACGTGCTCTATTTCGCGCTCGACGCGCCGCACGAACGTTTGCAGATGGTGAGCGAGACGACCGTCGAGCTGACGCCGCGCTGGAGCGCGCTCGATCCCGAGGCGACGCCCGCATGGGAAGACGTCGCGCAGTCGCTGCGTTTTCGCGCGGGCGGCGTCTGCCATCCGCAGGTGGAGTTCTGCTTCGCGTCGCCGAATATCGCGCTCAAGCCGACGTTGCGCGACTATGCGCTGCGCAGCTTCCGCGCGGGCACGCCCATCGTCGCGGGCGCGATCGACCTGATGCACCGCATTCACGCGGACTTCGAGTACAAGCCGTCGGCGACGATGTTCGATACGCCCGCCGAACGCGCGTTCGATATGAAAAGCGGCGTGTGCCAGGACTACGCGCAGGTGATGATCGGCTGCCTGCGCGCGCTGGGGCTGCCCGCGCGCTACGTGAGCGGCTATTTGCGCAATGATCCGCCGCCGGGCCAGCCGCGTCTGATCGGCGCCGATGCGTCGCACGCGTGGGTGTCCGTGCATTGCCCGGAAAGCGGCTGGATCGATCTGGACCCGACCAACGACGTGCTCGCCGACGTCGACCACGTGACACTCGCCATCGGGCGCGACTACAGCGACGTGTCGCTGCTGCGAGGCATGATTCTTGGCGGCGGCGCGCATCGCGTCGAGGTCGGCGTCAGCGTGCTGGCGGTTTGAGCAACAGACAATTTCAATTGCGGTATCCAAACGCGGTTTGACAGCGTGCATACGCACATATAAACTGGCTTTTATGAGCAAGCCCATTTCTCACGACGATTGCAACTGTTTCGCGCTGCGGCAAGCGGCGCGTTACGTCACGCAGATCTACGAGCGCCATCTCGGCGAGGTCGGACTGACGGCGGCGCAGTTCACGATCGTCGCGAAGCTCGCGCGCAAGCCCGGTCTGACCATGGTGGAGCTCGCGGACACGATGGTGATGGAGCGCACCACGCTCGTGCGCGCATTGAAGCCGTTGCAGCGCGACGGCCTTGTTCTCAGCGAACCGTCCGAGCATGACGGGCGCACCTATCTGTTCAGTCTGTCTAAGGAAGGCAGGCAAACGTTCGAGCAGGCTGCCCTTGCGTGGCGCGCCGCCCAGGACGAATTCGAAAGCAAGTTCGGACGCAGCCGCGCCAAGGCATTGCGTGCGGAACTGTTCAATCTGACGTCGTCGTAATTCCCGAAGTGATTTCGCGCGCGAACAGCGCATCTGACTGGATCGATTCATTGGTGTGTATATGCACGTAGAACCGGATACACAAGACACTCAGGTTTCACCGGACGACGATTGCTTTGCGGTCCGGCAAGCGGCGCGCTATGTGACGCAGCTGTACGACCGCCATCTCGGGCAAGTCGGTCTGAAGACCACGCAGTTCTCGATCATGTGCCGGCTGCACAATCGCAAGTGGATGACGATGAAGGAACTCGCCGACTCGATGGTGATGGAGCGCACCACGCTCGTACGCGCGATCCAGCCGCTGCAACGCGACGGTCTCGTGTACACCGAGGCGTCGCGCAGCAATCGCCGCGTATTGACGGTCATGCTGACGACTGCCGGCGAGGAACGGCTCAGAGACGCGCGCGATCACTGGCATGCGGCACAAAGCGAATTCGAACAGCAATTCGGCCCGCAGCGCGCCGCGAGTCTGCGCGCGGAGCTGTTCGACATGACAAGCGGTGGCGTGAGGCATTCCACCTAGATCAACACGCGCCTTCAGCGCCTCTTTCCAACGTTTTGGGTGCATACGCACATACAGCCATGTCTACAACACCTTCCATTGCACCGCCGGCCGTTGCCGGCGCCGCGAAACAGACGCGCAACATTCCGTGGATGCTGCTCGCGGTGCTCGCCGTGATCGTCGCCATTGCGGCAGCCGGGTCGTACTGGTTCTTCGTCGGCCGCTTTGTCGAAACGACGGACGATGCCTATGTGGGCGGCGACGTCACCGTGCTCGCGCCGAAGGTGAACGGTTTCGTCAACGACGTGCTGGTGCAGGACAACCAGTTCGTGAAAGCGGGGCAGGTGCTGATCCGCCTGGACGCGCGCGACTACGACGCGCGTCTCGCGCAGGCGAACGCGGAAGTCGCGAGCGCCGAAGCTGCCGTGACGGAGCTCGAAGCGAAGAAGTCGCTGCAACTGGCGACGATCAACGAGCAGTCGGCGGAAGTGAAGGCATCCAACGCGGAACTCACGCGCAGCGCGTCGGATTCCGCGCGCTATCGTCAGCTGGTGAAAGACGATGCCGTGTCGAATCAGGTTGTCGAGCGCGCCGACGCCGATCTGCTGAAGGCGCGTGCCGCCGTGGATCGCAGCGGCGCCGCGTTGACAGCGGCGCAGCGTCAGTTGAGCGTGCTCGATGCGCAGATCAACGACGCGCACGCTCGCGTTGCGACGGCCAAAGCGGCGCAGCGCGTGGCCGAGCTGAACGTCGAGTACACGACGATCCGTTCGCCGATCGACGGCTATGTCGGCAACCGCACGGCGCGCGTGGGCCTGCTGGCGAATGTCGGCGTGTCGCTGCTGACGGTGGTGCCCGCGAGCGGACTGTGGATCGACGCGAACTTCAAGGAAGATCAGTTGAAGAAGATGAAAGTGGGCGACACCGTCGACGTCGATCTCGATGCGTCGAACCATCGGATCGAAGGCGTGGTCGAGAGCCTCGCGCCGGCGACGGGCGCGACCTTCAGCGTGCTGCCCGCCGAAAACGCCACGGGCAACTTCACGAAGATCGTGCAGCGCGTGCCCGTGCGCGTGCGCCTGACGGTCCCGAAGGAAATGCAGGGCGTGCTGCGCCCGGGCCTGTCGGCGACGGTGAAGGTGCACCTGCGCGCCGACAGCGAACCGGCTCGCGCGGCGCAGTAACGCACGGATACGCTGCCCATCATGAGCAACACATCATCTCCTCTCATGAACCCCGCCGACCTGCCGGCCGCGACCAAGGTTTTCGCGTTCTCGCTGCTGTGCCTCGGCTTCTTCATGGCGACGCTGGACATCCAGATCGTGGCGTCGTCGCTGAGGGACATCGGCGGCGGATTGTCGGCGAGTCAAGACGAACTCTCCTGGGTGCAGACCTCGTACCTGATCGCCGAAATCATGGTGATCCCGATGACGGGCTGGCTCACGCGCGTTTTCTCGACGCGCTGGGTGTTCGCGTTCTCCGCGTTCGGCTTTACCGTGACGAGCATGCTGTGCGGGCTCGCGTGGGACATCAACTCGATGATCCTGTTTCGCGGCTTGCAGGGCGCGCTCGGCGCGGCAATGATTCCGACCGTCTTCACGACGGCATTCATGCTGTTTCCCGGCAAACAGCGCATCGTCGCCGCGACGACGATCGGCGCGCTCGCGTCGCTCGCGCCGACCATCGGGCCGGTGATCGGCGGCTGGATCACGGACCAATGGTCGTGGCACTGGCTGTTCTATCTGAACCTCGTGCCGGGCTTGCTCGTGACGGTACTGGTGCCGCGTTACGTCAACGTCGATCACGCCGACGTGTCGCTGCTGAAGACGGGCGACTACCTCGGCATCGCGCTGATGTGCGGCTTTCTCGGCTGCCTCGAATACGTGCTCGAAGAAGGCCCGCGCAAGAACTGGTTCGGCGACGACGTCATCCTGTTCTGCACGTGGATCTGCGTGATCTGCGGCTTCCTGTTTCTCGTGCATGCGTTCACCGCGAAAGAGCCGATCGTCGATCTGCGCGCGCTCGCGATCCGCAATTTCGGCATCGGCAGTCTGCTGTCGTTCATCACGGGCATTGGGCTCTTCTGCACGGTGTATCTCACGCCTGTATTCCTCGCGCGCGTGCGCGGCTTCGATTCGCTGCAGATCGGCGTTGCGTTGCTGTCGGTCGGCTGCTTTCAGCTGATCGCGCTGACGGCGTATTCGTTTCTCGCGCGTGTGGTCGATTTGCGCATCCTGATGGTGATCGGGCTGATTCTGTTCGGCGTCGGCTGCTACCTCTACGTGCCGCTGACGAACCAATGGGGCTGGCAGCAGTTGCTGGTTCCGCAGGCGCTGCGCGGCATGGGCCAGCAGTTCTGCGTGCCGCCCATCGTGACGATGGCGCTCGGTTCGCTGCCGCCGTCGCGGCTCAAGTCGGCGAGCGGCCTGTTCAATCTGATGCGCAACCTGGGCGGCGCAATCGGCATCGCCGTGTGCAGCACGATGCTCAACGATCGCGTGAACCTGCATTACGAACGCCTCGACGAACACGTGAGCGCGGGCCGCCCCGCAATCGAAGCGCTGCTGCGCGACCAGGCGGCGCATTTCGCGGCCGTCGGCGGCGACATGCTGAACGGCGCGGCCGCGGGCCTCGGTTCGCTGCACGCACTGCTGATGCGCGAAGCGCTCGTGCTGACGTTCTCCGATACGTTCCTCGCGGTTGCCCTTTGCTTCGCGGTGGGCCTCGTCAGCGTGCTGTTTTCGCAGCCCTTCGGCCATTCGTCGCCGCCGCCCGATGCGCACTGAACCGCGCACGCTGCCATCAACCCATCCGATCACTGGAAGATTCGACATGAAATCGATCGTAGCCAAAGCGCTGGCCGTTGCCGCCGCGATGACGCTCGCGGCCTGCGCGGTGCAGCCCGCGAGCCACGCGGACTTGCCGCAGACGGTCAAGACCGTGGCGCCTGACGCGTGGAGCGTCGATGCGCCGAAAGATGCCGTGAGCGCGGACGCATGGTGGTCGCAATTCGGCGATCCGACCATGCATCGTCTCGTCGATCTCGTGCTTGACGACAACCTCGACGTGAAAGCCGCTGTGGAGCGCGTGAAGCAGGCCCAGGACGTCACGAAGCAGCAGCGCGCCGCACTCGCGCCGCAACTCGACGCCGGCGCGACGGCCGTCTACCAGCGGCAGAACACGCCGCCGCCGCTCGGCTATGTGAAGCAGGCGGGCGTCGGCTTGACGGCGACGTGGGACCCGGATGTGTTCGGCGGCGAACGTCTTGCCGTGCTCGCCGCGCAGGCGCAGGTGTCGGGGCGTCAGTCGGCGCTCAATGAACTGCGGCTCGCGCTGGCCGCGAACACGGCGGGGGCCTATATCGACTTGCGCTGGGCGCAAGCGCAATTGCAGATCGTCAACGACAACGAGCAGATTCGCAGCCGCGCGCTCAAGCTCACGCAGCAGCGCCTGAAATACGGCTTGTCGACGCAACTCGACGTGGCGCGCGCGCAAAACCAGTTGCAGGACCTGCAGGCGCAGATTCCGCAAATCCAGTCGAACATCCAGCACGACAAGAGCCTGATTGCGGTGTACGCGGGACGTACGCCGGAAACCGTCGACAGCATGTTGCTCGACGAGGCGCGGCCGATTCCCGTGCCCTCGCAAAGCGTGCCGCAGACGCTGCCTTCCGAAGCGCTGCTGCGCCGTCCCGACGTGCGCACGGCCTATGCAACCGTCGAGCAGCGCGCGGCGGAGTGGGGTGGCGCGCTCGGACCGCTATCCGAAGTTCCATCTGAGCCTGAGCGACGGCCTGCTCGCGTCGTCGTATCTCGGCATGCCCACGCTCACCGACAACCTGTTCAGCGCCGCGCTGAGCGCAACGAGCCCGATCTTCAACGCGGGCCGCATCACCGCGCACATCGAGCAGAACGAGAGCCGCATGCGCGAATCGCAGCTCGGCTTGCAGCAGGCGATGCTCAACGCGCTAAAGGAGATCGAAGATTCGCGCAGCGACCTCGTCAACGGCGACGCGCAGGTTGCGAAGCTCGCGGGCGCGCTCGACGCATCGGGCAAGGCGCTGCGTCTGTCGAACGAGCTGTACAAGGGCGGCGCGTCGAGCTTCCTCGATGTGCTCGATGCACAGGAGGCCTATCTGCGCGACTCGGAGTCGTTGAATCAGGCGAAGCGCGCGCATGCGCAGGCAGCCGTCGCGCTGTACCGCTCGCTGGGCGGCGGCTGGGACGTGCCCGCCGATAGCGACGTGGCGAAAGCTAAGTCGTCGACGGATGTTGCCGCCAACTGAATCTCGATGAACGCGCCGCGTTCGCGCGCGGCGCGGTAGTGGTCCTTCAACCAGAGGAATAGCGATGAATGCACGTGATATTGTGATTGCCCATCCCGTCCGCACGCCGATCGGCGCGTTCGGCGGATCGTTGAAAGACGTGCCTGCCACGGCGCTCGGCGCGGCTGTCGTGCGGGAGACGCTGCGGCGCGGCGGGCTCGATGCAAAGACGTTGTCGTCGGTGGTGATGGGCAACGTGGTGCAGGCGGGCAACAAGATGAACCCGGCGCGCCAGGCATCGATTGGCGGCGGCGTGCCCGTGTCGGTGCCCGCGTTGACGGTGAACCGCGTGTGCGGCTCGGGCGCACAGGCGATCGTGTCGGCGGCTCAGGAGATTGCGCTCGGACTCGGCGACGTGGCCGTGGCAGGCGGAATGGAGAACATGGACCGCGCGCCGTATCTGCTCGAAAGCGGCCGCTGGGGCAGCCGCATGGGCAACGCGCAGGTGCACGACAGCATGCTGCGCGACGGGCTCGTCGATGCGTTCTCCAACGAGCATTCGGGATGGCACACGGAAGACCTCGTCAGCAAGGCCGAACTGTCGCGCGCCGCGCAGGACGCATGGGCCGCGCGTTCGCAGCAGCGCTTTGCCGCCGCGCAGGAACGCGGCGTATTCGACGCGGAACTGGTCGCCGTCGAAATCGCGGGCCGCAAGGGCACCGTGCAGTTTGCGCGCGATGAGCAGCCGCGTCCAGAGACGACGGTCGAAACGCTCGCGAAGCTGCGTCCCGCGTTTCGTCCCGACGGCACGATCACGGCGGGCAATGCGCCTGGCCTGAACACGGGCGCGGCGGCGATGATCGTCGCGGCGCGCGATTACGCCGAAGCGCAAGGCATCGAGGCGGCCGCCCGCCTCGTCGCGTTCGGCATTGCCGCCGTCGAGCCGGGCATGTTCGGCCTTGGCCCCGTGCCCGCCGTGCAGATCGCGCTTGAACGCGCGGGCTGGAAACTCGGCGATATCGACCGGGTGGAGATCAACGAAGCGTTTGCCGCCGTGCCGCTCGCCGTCGCGCAAAAGCTCGGGCTTGCGCACGACATCATCAATGTGGAAGGCGGTGCGATCGCGCACGGCCACCCCATCGGCGCGACGGGCGCGGTGCTCACGACGCGCCTGATTCATTCGATGCGCCGCGACGGACTCAGGCGCGGCATCGTGACGTTGTGTATCGGCGGCGGGCAGGGCATTGCGCTCGCGCTCGAAATCGTCTGACGCATTCACCGATGGCTTGACGCTGTTCGCGCGGGGGCATGCAGGCTCGCTGCGCACAGCGTCGTTTTACGACATACTGCACACGCACTTGCATGGCGTTCGTCATGCAAGCAAATGAAAGGAGGAGCGATGCGAATTCTCGTAGTGGGCGCGGGCGCGACGGGCGGATACTTCGGCGGGCGTCTTGCGCAAGCGGGCCGTGACGTCACGTTTCTGGTGCGTGAAAAGCGCGCGGAAGAACTGCAACGCTCGGGGCTCGTGGTCAAAAGTCCGCGCGGGGACTTCACGTTGCGCGGCGTGAAAACGGTGCTCGCGAGTACGATCGCGCAACCGTACGACCTCGTGCTGCTGAGCTGCAAGGCGTACAACCTCGACGACGCCATCGAATCGTTCGCACCTGCTGTCGGCGACACGACGATGATCCTGCCCGTGCTCAACGGCATGCGGCACATCGACGTGCTCAAGCAGCGCTTCGGCGACACGAAAGTGCTCGGCGGCCAGTGCGTGATCGCCGCGACGCTCAATCGCGACCGCGAGATCGTGCATCTGAACGACATGCATTCAATCGGCTTCGGCGAACTGACGGGCGGCGTGAGCGAGCGCGTGCGCGCGATTGCATCGACGTTCGAAGGCGCGGGCTTCGACTTCGCCGCCGCCGACAACATTCTTCAGCAGATGTGGGAAAAGTGGGTGTTCCTTGCGACGCTCGCCACCAGCACGTGCCTGCATCGCGCGGCTATCGGCGACATTCTGACCACGCTGGACGGGCGGCGCGTGATCGAGGGGATACTCGGCGAATGCAAGGCGGTGGCGCAGGCGAACGGTCATCCCATCAGCGACGCGGCCAATACGCGCGCACAGGGCATTCTGTTTGCCGAAGGCTCGCTGTTGACGGCGTCGATGCTGCGCGACATCGAGGGGCAATCGCGGATCGAGGCGGATCACATCGTCGGCGATCTGATCGCGCGCGGTGGCGACGAACAGCAGCAGGGATCGCTGTCGTTGCTGCGCATTGCGTATAGCCATCTGAAAGCCTACGAAGCGAGACTCGCGCGGCAGGCAGCCTGAGTGGCTTGCGAGTTGCGGTGCGTGTGTACCGGGTAGAATCGTCGACACTGACTCACGCGAGGTGGACCATGCCCACTCCTCAGGGATCGGTGGCGGCGCTCTGCACGGCTGCCGGGACGATGTTCTCGCTCGGCATCATCTTTCTCGGCTACTGGGGCCTGCAGGAAGCGGGCGGATGGACGTTCGCCGACAAGTTCGTCGCGGGCTTCGCGATCCTCGGCTTTGCGTTTCTCGGGCTCGTGCCGTGGATGGTGACGAGTCCCGTCGACTCGGAATCGAACGACACGAACATACGCAAGGGACGCTGGATGTTTCTGACGGGCGTCGTGCTCGTGTGGATGGCGATCGTGGTGTCGGTGGTGTTCGAGCGCCATCGGTAAGCGACGAGCGCTTGCGAACGTGACCATCCACGCACGCAAGCACCGACACCAGCGTTTCGCTTAGAACACCTTCACCGGCACGTTCACGACAAGGCGATACTCCATGTTGTCGGGATCGGAGTAGTGCGCCGTCGACTTGTGATACATCGCGATGAACGTGATCTTCGTATCCTTGAAGCGGCCGCTTTGCAGCGTGTAGCTCGGGATAAAGCCGATTTCGTGGTGCGTGCCGTGCACGAATTCGCCGTTACGCGTGTAGGGGCCAATCGCATTGGAGGCCGCGCTCGCCGAAGCATCCGCGCCCCAGCCCGTCACGCCCCACAGCATCGCCTTGAAGCCGGCCAGACCCGCATACTTGCCGTCGAACGTATAACGCAGCTGGAACGACTTTTCGTGCGGCGCGTTGTAGTCGACGTCCATCGAGTTCACGAGATAGATGCCGTTGGTCTCGTTCACGTAATCGAAGAACTGGTCGCCGAGAATCTGCTGATAACCGAGCAGCACCTGATGCGCGCCATGCTGCGCCGACAGCGACAGGCTGTACGCATTGTTGTTGATGTGGCCTTGCAGCGCCGAACCCGTCTGGTGCGTCGAATAGATGTTCGCGAGGCCCGCCCACTTGATGCCGCTCACGTCGCCGATCGACTGCGAGATCGAAGCATAGAACTGATTCCACACGTCCTCGGCCTGATCCGCATACAGCGATACCGTGCCGTTCGGCGAGTAATCCCAGCTGCCGCCGAAATACGAAAGACGCTTGAACGTCGTGCCGCCATACGACGTATTCATGTCGGTGAGATTCGTGTGGCCGCGTGCGTCGACCTTCGTGAAGCTGCCCGCTTCGAGCGTGACGTTGCGGATGTCGCTGCTGACAGCCGACAGGCCGAGGAACGTCGGCGGCAATGCGCGGTTGTCGTGCGGTTCCATGAACGGGTTGTTGTCGACGATCTGCAAGCCGTATTTGACGACCGTTTCGGAGATGCGCCCCTTAATGTCGTACATGCCGGGATACGCCCACGCGAGCTGGTTGGAGCCGCCGCCGCCTTTCTCCACGTGCACCATGTTGCCTGCGCCGGCGCCGCCGTCGAGCTTCAGCGCAGCGAACAACGATGCATCGAAGCCCAGTCCCACGGGCCCTTTCGTATAGCCGGATTCGAAGTTTGCCTGCATGCCCTGCACCCATGCGTGACGATGCGGACCGCCTTCGTTGTCGAACTGGTCCGCGTAGTTGCGGAACAGCAGGTTCAGATGGCTGTCGGCGACGAGGCCCTTGCTTTTCGCCTGGCTCGACATGTTCTCGGGCGGCGTGACGGCCTGATCGGCTTCGGCGTTGACGAGCGCATTGTCCGTCTGCGGCTGGGGCTGACCTTGCGCGACGGTGGTCGGCGCGGCTTTTGCCTTTGGCTTGGCGGGTTTGGCTTGCGCAGCAGGTGCAGCAGGCGCAGCAGGCGCGGTCTGGGCGACGGCGACGCTGGCAGCGGCGGGCGCGGCGGCGTCATCCGCGAGTGCGGCGGTAGCGATCGTCAACGCGGGCAGGCCGACGGCCAGCAACGCAAGTTTCGATGCTCCTGATGTGGAACGTTGGGTTGTCATTGCAATTCCGTTTTTCTAGTTGATGAAACAGCGGTGCGGCGGTCAGCCGTACCACGCTTTCTCGCCCGTTTCCGCCGTCGCGGAAACGAACGCCTCCCTCGGCGCAGCGGCTGGCTGCGTCGTGGAAATGGGGCTTCGTGGAGCTGGAAGGACGTCAGGTCATCGCGACGCGTATGCAGGCGACTTCGCTATGACCGCGGCCCGTAGCCTGTGCAACGGGCCGCTCGTTGGCGCATGCGTCGATCGCTTCGGGGCAGCGCGTGCGAAACGCGCAGCCCGAGGGCGGCTTCAACGGCGACGGAATCTCACCGCGTAACAGCACGTGCTCGCGCGCGCGTTCCGCTGCGGGATCGGGCAGCGGCACGGCCGACAACAGCGCGCGCGTGTACGGATGCTGCGGCTCGCGATACACATCGCGCTTGTCGCCGAACTCCATCACGCGGCCGAGATACATCACGAGCACGCGCTGGCTGATCGCCTTCACGACGGCGAGATCGTGCGCGACGAACAGCAGCGACAGCGACAATTCCCGCTGCAGGTCGCGCAGCAGATTGACGATCTGCGCCTGGATCGACACGTCGAGCGCGGACACGGGCTCGTCGCAGATCACGAGTTGCGGTTCGCCGATCAGCGCACGCGCAATGCCGACGCGTTGACATTGACCGCCCGAAAACTCGTGCGGATAACGGCGCAGATGATGCGCGTTCAAACCGACGCGTTCGAGCATCGTGCGCACGCGCACGCGCATTTCTTCGCGGCCGAGTTGCGGCTGATGCGTCTTCAAGGGCTCCGCGACGATTTGCTCAATTGTCATGCGCGGATCGAGCGACGCAAGCGGGTCCTGGAAAATCATCTGCACGTCGCGGCGAATCTGCGTGCGGGTTTGTGTGATTTCGCGCGACGTGCCGTTGACGGACTCGCGTCCCTTCCACTGCATGCTGCCCGACGTCACGGGTGCAAGACCGATGATCGCGCGCGCGAGTGTCGACTTGCCGCAGCCGGATTCGCCGACGAGACCCACCGTTTCGCCACGGCGAACATCGAACGACACGCCGTCGACGGCACGCAACGTCGCCTTCTGCGACCACGGATAGCCGCCTTGCGCGACCTTGAAGTGCACGCTGAGGTTGTCGACCTTGAGTAGTGTTTCCTGTGCGCTCATAGCACCTCCGCGACCGCGTGAACGGGACGATGGCACGCGCGCAGCGCATGCAGCTCGCCTTCAATGGGTTCGAGCGACGGACGTGTGGCACGGCACGCGTCTTCCGCGAACGTACAGCGCGGCGCGAACGCGCAGCCCTGTGTCGCGACGCCGGGCAGCGGCGGATTGCCGGGAATGGTTTGCAGCGGCTGGTCGTATTCGTCGGTCAGACGCGGCAGCGCGTTCAACAGGCCGATCGTGTACGGGTGCGTGGGCGCGGCGAACAGTTGCCGCGTGCTCGCCTGTTCGACGGTTTGACCCGCGTACATCACCATCACGTCGTCGCACAGGCCGGCAACGACGCCCATGTCGTGCGTGATCAGAATGATCGCGGTACCGCGCTCACGGTTCAGCTCGCGCAGCAACTCGATGATCTGCGCCTGCACGGTCACGTCGAGCGCCGTGGTCGGTTCGTCGGCGATCAGGATTTCGGGCTCGGACAGCAGCGTCATCGCGATCATCACGCGCTGACGCATGCCGCCCGAAAACTCGTGCGGATACATGCCGATGCGGCGCGCGGCATCGGGAATACGCACACGTTCGAGCGTTTCGATCGCGCGCTGCTTCGCTTCCCGGCGCGACAGCTTGCGATGCAGTTGCAGCGTCTCCGTCATCTGACGCTCGATCGTCAGGAACGGATTGAGCGACGTCATCGGGTCCTGGAAGATCATGCCGATTCGGTCGCCGCGAATGCGGTTCAGCGCGGCATCGTTCATCGTCAGCAGGTTCTTGCCTTCATACAGCGCTTCGCCGCTGACCGTGCCGTTCTTCGCGAGCAGGCCGAGCAGCGCCATCACGGTCTGGCTCTTGCCCGAGCCCGATTCGCCGACGATGCCGAGCGTCTTGCCTTTGTCGAGCGAGAACGACACACGCTGCACGGCATCGACGGGCGCGCCGTCGCGGCGCGAAAAGCGCACGCTGAGGTCTTTGACTTCGAGTAGTGACATCTTTGCCATCTCAACGGTCCTTCGGATCAAGCGCATCGCGCAGACCATCGCCGACGAAGCTTACGCAATACAGCGTCACGCACAGCATCAGCGCAGGGCTCAGCAGCAGCCACGGCGTCGATTCGAGTTTCTGTGCGCCATCCTGGATCAGCACGCCCCAGCTCGTCATCGGTTCCTGCACGCCGAGGCCGAGAAACGACAGCACGGATTCCGTCAGCACGATGCCGGGCACCGTGACGGTCGCGTACACGACGACCACGCCGATCAGGTTCGGCACGATGTGCCGCGCGATGATCGAGCGCGAGCCGACGCCGATCGACTTCGCGGCGTCGATGAACTCGCGCGAGCGCAACGACAACGTTTGGCCGCGCACGACGCGCGCCATGTCGAGCCACGAAAACGCACTGATCGTCAGCACGACCAGATAGAACGCGCGGCCGAACAACGTCATCATCAGGATCGCGATCAGCATGTAGGGAATCGCGTACATCATGTCGACGATACGCATCATCACGGCATCCACACGCCCGCCGAGATAACCCGCCGTCGCGCCCCACAAGACGCCGATCAGTCCCGACACCAGCGTGCCGAGCAAACCGACTTCGATGGACACGCGCCCGCCCACCAATGTGCGTACGAGCAGATCGCGGCCGAGTTCGTCGGTGCCGAACCAGTGCATGTTGGCAAGCGTGGGCGCGAGGCTGATCGACGACCAGTCGCTGTCGATCGCGTTGTTTGGCGACAGCAGCGGCCCGACGAAGCACGCGAGCACGATCAGCACGAGCAGCAGCAGCGCAACGAACGCGGCGCGGTTGCGCACGAAGCGGCGCGCGGCCGTCGCGAAGGGGCTGCGCGACGGCGGCGCGTCGATCGCAGTCAATGAAACAGGTGGCATTCTCATCGGCGTATCAGTAGCGAATGCGCGGATCGAGCCATGCATACGCAAGGTCGACGAGCAGGTTGAAGAGAACAGCCGTGGCCGTCGTCAGCACGACGAGGCCGAGCACCAGCGTGTAGTCACGATTGATCGCGCCGTTCACGACGAGCTGCCCGATGCCCGGCAACGCGAACACGGATTCCGTGACGACGGCGGCCGTGATCGACGAGATACACACCGAGCCGAGCAGCGACACGACGGGCATCAGCGCGGGCTTCATCGCATGGCGCAGCACGATGGTGCGTGCGGGCAAGCCTTTCGCGCGCGCCGTGCGGATGAAGTTGCCCGACAGCACTTCGATCATGCTGCCGCGCATCACGCGTGCGATCAGCGCGACGTTGATGATCGTGAGCAGCGCGATGGGCAGCACGCGATAACGCCACTCGCCTTCGCCCCAGCCGCCCGCGGGCAGCCAGCCGTGGCCGTCCGCGGTTTTCAGCAGGATCGCGAACACCCACACGAGCAGCGGGCCGAGCACGAACGGCGGCACGACGTTGCCGACGTTGCCGAGCACCATCACGGCATGATCGATCACGCTGTCGCGGCGCACGGCCGCAATCGAGCCGAGTGCGACGCCGATCACGACGGCAAACGGCACCGACACGCCGCCCACGCCCAGACTCACGGGCAGCGCCTTCAGCACGAGATCGGTGACGGACCAGTCGGCGTAGCGGAACGACAGGCCCAGATCGCCGTGCAGCAGTCCCCACAGATAGTGCAGGTACTGCTTCCACAGCGGCTCGTCGAGGTGATAGCGCGCGTTCAGGTTCGCGAGCGTGGCCGCGGACAACTGCTTTTCGGTGTCGAACGGGCCGCCGGGCGTGAGGTGCAGCAGCAGATAGCATGCGGTGATCACGGCGAGTATCGTCGGGATCGCCCACAGCGTGCGGCGCAACGTGTATGCAAGCATGAGTGCGGTTCCTGCGTTTAGTGCCTGGTGTGCTTAGTGCTTCAGCACGTACATGTCCTGCGAAGCGCGCATGTCGAGATAGTTCGTCCCCGCATAGCCGCCGACGTACGGCTTCACCAGACGCGCCGCCGAGTACTGGAACAGCGGAATCATCGGATAGTCGTTCATCGCGAGATCATGCGCCTGCGTGAGCAGGGCGGTGCGCTGCTTGTCGTCCGTCTGCTGGTTCGCCTGATCGATCAGCGCGTCGACCTTCGGGTTGCAATAGTGCTGGTCGTTCTGCACGCTGCCGCAGCGGATCAGATCGAAGTACGACATCGCATCGTTATAGTCGACGAACCAGCCGTCGCGCGAAGCCTGCACCTTGCCATCGTGACGCTGCTTGAGCAGCACCTTGTATTCGACGTTTTCGAGCTTCGCATTGACGCCGAGCTTGGTGCGCCATTCCGACGTCACGAACAACGCGACCTTCTTGTGCAGATCGTTGGTGTTGTACGTGAACGTGAACGTGAGCGGCTTTGCATCGGAATAGCCTGCTTCCTTCAGCAGGTTGCGCGCGTAGTCGACACGCTTCGCCATCGGCCACGTGGCCCATTCCGGCTTGTAGACGGCCGCGCCTTGCGTGCCCTTCGAGATCAGACCGTACATCGGAATCTCGCCGTTCGCCGTGAGCTTCGACGTCAGCAGATCGCGATCGACGACCATCGACAGCGCCTCGCGCACGCGCTTGTCCTTGAACACGGGTTCGTCGTTGTTCAGGCTGTAGTAATACGTCGCGATTTGCAGGCCCGTCTGCAGTTGCGTGCCGAACTGCTTGCCGAGCTGGCTATAGATGCCCGACGGAATCGCATACGTGTAGTCGAACTGCCCCGCCTGATACATGCGCATCGCCGTTTCGTCGCTTTCGATGGGCAGATACGTGACCTTCGAAATTGCCACCTTCGGCGCGTTCCAGTAGTTGGTGTTCTTCGAGATCACGAGGCGGTTGTTCGGCTGCCAGTCGTTGAGCGCGAACGCGCCGTTGCCGACGAAGTTCGCCGGACGCGTCCAGTCGGCGCCGAACTTCGTCACGACGGCTTTATCGACGGGCGCCATCGTCGCCATAGCGGCGAGCTGCGGGAAGAACGCAGCGGGTACTTCCGTCTTGACTTCGAGCGTGTACGGATCGACGGCGCGCGCACCGAGGCTCGCCACAGGCGACTTGCCAGCGATGATCGCCTTCGCGTTCTTCACGAACTCGACCAGCACCGTGTACTTCGAACCCGTCTTCGGATCGACGACGCGTTGCCATGCATAGACGAAATCCGCTGCCGTGACGGGCTGGCCGTTGCTCCACTTCGCGTCGTGACGCAGCTTGAAAACCCACGTGTCAGGTGCCGTGCGCGTCCACGATTGCGCGACGCCCGGCACGATCGCGCCCGATGCGTCGATGCGCGTAAGACCTTCGAACAGATCGAGACCGATCGTGTTGCCCGTCCACGATTCGATGTGCGCCGGGTCGAGCGATTCCGTTTCGGCGGGCACCTGGCGCGTCAGTTCCTGACTGGCCGCGAGCGTCGCGCCCGGCGGAATCGTGACGGCGAACGTGTTGTGCTGGAATGCGAGGACGAGCGCGGTCAGCGCCGTCGTATAGACGAACGTTTTCTTCATGGTTGTATCGCTGAAAAGTCGGGAGAGGAATGCAAGCAGCGCGGACGCCGCTAACGGTTATCCGCGTGAGAGGGACCGGTTGGGTGGCCCTTGTTCGGTGTACGCCATAAGGATTCCTTACAATTATTATTACAGGCACCCTGCTAGACCGATCGGTGCGCTTCCGTGTGATGCGGAAGCGCTTCCAACCAGGGTTGCATGCCTGCCTTCTAAAACAGTCTCGGCGTACCCACCCAGACGACTACCGATTCCTTGCGGCCCGTATTCGCCCAACTGTGCGGCAGCGTCGATTCGTAGTGCGCGCTGTCCCCCGCGCGCAGCACGAACGTCTTGCCTTCCAGCGTCAACGACATTTGCCCTTCGATGACGTAAATAAACTCTTCGCCGGCATGCGTCGTGACTTCGGAACGCTTTTGCCCGGGTGGCATCCTCACAAGGATGGCTTCCAACTGACGGCCCCCCGACAGATTGGTCATCCGGGCAAACAGATTCGCCGAGTCTGCAAATCCAAAAAACTTTAGTTCGTTCGCGCGACACACCGAGCGTTCTTCGCTTGGTGTGTCGACGAAGTACTGCACCTTCACTCCCAACGCATTCGCAATTCCTGCCAGCGACGTGATGGACGGCGACGCGAGACCGCGCTCGACCTGCGACAAAAACGGCTTCGAAATACCTGCTGCCGTTGCTGTTTCATCGAGCGTGCGCTTCAGCCTTTGCCTTAGCGCGCGGATCTTGCTCCCCAGTGCAAGTGCCGTGTCTTTCTCAAGTGTCGTGACCATAGCAAAACCAAATTAGTCCGTCAAAATTAGTTTGATATAAGCAAATGTTGTTTGATGACGTGCGTGCCGAGTCTTGCGTAGGTTGGCAATTCATCGATGCCGCTTACGCAGATTCGGTCTTTTCAAGAAAACACTCTATGTTGCCAGATCGCGATGCGCGTCCGTCGCTTTCGCTTTAGACCGACTTTTATGCAATAAGACTAATCTTGAATGTGCGCGCGTTTCTCAGTGAATTCCCCGAGCGACAACTCATGCGGCGATGCGGACAATCGCAACCTCGCGCGGGTGGACGCATTCATCGAAGTCGATCTGCCTGCAGTGCCGTTTGCAGCGATCCTGCGGCGGTGTTTTTGATCGGTACGTCCCGACCGGACTGCCACCGACGAACGAGGTGAATACGCATGTCGATGTTTTTCGCAGCCTTTCTCCACACATCCCGCATATTGAGCAACCGCGTTCCGATGCAGCCGCCGCAGAGGAGCAAACGCGCCATGCTTTATCATTGAGCTTTCCGTCGCATTGTTTCTGCGTCGACGGAGTCCCGCTGAAGTCCTGGTTGTTCCGTTTTCGACGCGGACCGCACAGTCCGTCGCTCGTATCGCACTGAACCGTTGCCGGATGCCGCGTTGCGCAGCCGTCACGGCCATCGACGATCTCCAGCTTTTCCAGCTTCGCCGCATGGCACGCGTCCGCTCGACGCGCGCGCGGCTGCTTTTGCATGAATACGAGGAACACATGAATTTACCCGTATCCCAGACCCGGTCGTTCTCGACCGTTTTTCTCATCGAGATGTGGGAGCGTTTCGGCTACTACGGCATGGCGGCGCTGCTCGTGCTGTTCATGATCGACCGGCTCGGTTTCGACGACAGCCACGCGACGCTCACGTGGGGTGCGTTTGCGGCGCTCGTATATGCGTCGCCGTCGATCGGCGGCTGGATCGGCGACAAGATTCTCGGCGCGCGCCGCTCGATGATTTTCGGCGCGCTCGTGCTCGCGGCCGGCTATCTGATGCTCGCGATGCCCAACGACAGCCTGAACTTCATGTATGCGTCGCTCGGCGTGATCGTGGTGGGCAACGGCCTCTTCAAGTCGAACGCCGCGAACATCGTGCGCCGCATTTACGAAGGCGACGACACGCGCATCGACAGTGCATTCACGATTTACTACATGGCGGTGAATATCGGCTCGACGGTGTCGATGCTGGCGACGCCCTGGATCAAGGATCACTGGGGCTGGCACACGGCGTTCGCCGTCTGCTGCGCCGGCATGCTGATTGCCGTGTTCAACTACTTCCTGATGTTGCGCACGCTATCGCACATCGGCTCGGCGCCGGATGCCGAGCCCGTGCGCTGGACGCGTGTACTGGCTGTCGCGGCAGGCGGTCTCGCGCTGGGCACGGCGACGATGTTCGTGCTGCAGCACAAGGCAATTGCCGTCGCATGCGTGTACACGGCGGGCGTGGCGATTCTCGCGATCTTCGCGTACATGCTGATCAAGTGCGAGCGCTCGGAGCGCTCGGGCCTGATCGCCGCGCTGATCCTGACGTTGCAGGTGATCTTGTTCTTCGTGTTCTATCAGCAGATGTCGACGTCGCTGACGCTGTTTGCGTTGCGCAACGTCGATCCGACTTTCTCGCTGTTCGGCACGCATTTGTTTACGTGGAGCGCTGCGCAGTTCCAGGCGTTGAACCCGATCTGGATCATGCTGCTTAGTCCGCTTCTCGCGATGCTGTATACGAAACTCGCGAAAAACGGCAGGGACGTGCCGGTGGCCGCGAAGTACGCATTCGGATTTGCGGTGGTTGCGGCGGGCTTCTTCGTTTATGCGTGGAGCGGGAGTTTTGCGGTGAACGGGCGCGTGTCGTCGTGGTTCATGGTGGGCGGCTATGGGCTGTATTCGCTTGGCGAGCTGCTGGTGAGCGGCCTTGGCCTCGCGATGATCGCGCGATACGTGCCGGCTCGCATGAGCGGCTTCATGATGGGCGCGTATTTCGTTGCGACGGGTGTGTCGCAGTATCTGGGGAGTGTCGTCGCGAATCTGGCGAAGATGCCGGCTGGCGATCTCGATCCGATGACTTCGTTGCCGCTGTATACGAAGCTCTTTACGGAGCTTGGGTGGCTGGCGGCTGTCGGCGCCGTCGTGGCGATTCTGCTGCTGCCGCTGATGGGGCGCCTGTCGCGGGCGCATCAGCGATGCGCGGACGAAGCGCGTAGCGAAGGGGCGTTGGCTTCGTCGGTGCAGTGAAGGTTTGCGTTCGCGTTGCGCCTGCGCGGCGCGGGCG
>BBSL01000112.1 GCA_001319865.1 Burkholderia sp. E7m39
GGCAACGCCCGCGCCGCGTAGGCACTATCGCGGATGCCAGCGAAACGGCAAGCCGACCCGCCTCGCGGATGCCCACGCAAAGGGCAACACACGTCGGCAACGCCCGCGCCGCGAAGCGCTCCAACGTCGCAGACAGAAAAAGAAAATCCCCGCACACTTGCGCATGCGGGGATCGCGAAACAACCGCTTGGACAGCGGCTCACGCCGCCGTCAATAGACGCGTTACGCTGCTGCTGCGTCCTTCAGCTTCTTCAGCGCACGTGCCTTGATGCGCACGCTTGCCGGCTTGGCCGGGAACCAGCGCTCTTCACCCGTGAACGGGTCCTTGCCGAAGCGCTTCTTCTTCGCCGGCACAGCTTGCACGACGATCTTCAGAAGACCCGACAGCGTGAATTCGCCAGCACCCTTCTTGTGAACCGAACCGAGGATCGTGTCCTCGAGTGCGGCGAGAACTGCCTTCGCCGACTTCGGCTCGACGCCCGCACGCTCCGCAACGTGTGCAGCCAGCGAGGCCTTCGTGAAGGTGTCCTTGATCGGCGACGGAGCGCCGGACGCCTTCACGGCGACCTTCTTAGCCGTGACTTTCTTTGCGGGAGCAGCAGCTTTCTTTGCAGCAACCTTCTTGGTCGGTACCGTAGCAGCCTTCTTGGCTACCTTTTTTGCGGAAGTCGCCATGTTTCTCCTACCTCTAAGGGTCAGTATTTGCGAGAAGCGCCTGCGATATGCACACGCTTCAAGGCCGGATTCTACAAGCGCTTTTGCGTTCTGAGCGAATCTTTTGTGTGTAACGGTTACGGTTTGTTGCGCGGCGCTGACTACCTCGCGCATTTCGCGCCTGTTTTTAAGGGGTAAACGCGATCGATTGATGGTTTCGACACACCTGTCCAGTGCAAATCGTCAAAGCGCTCCAGCAGGCAGCGACGTCCCAGGTGAACCACAGTCTCACGCGAAAACGCGTCGGGCATCCCCACACGACGACGCTCCGATCCATTCGGCAGCACGCTCAAGTCCTTGATTCGACACGCGGCAGCAGCGTCGCGAGCGTCGACAGCGCGGTGTCGATATGGACGTCCTCGATGCCGCCGTAGCCGAATACGAGCCCCGGCTGCCGTTTAGCCTTCACATAAAACGGCGCGAGACCGTGCAGCGCAATGGACGCATCGCGCGCGGCGTCGATCACGGACGCTTCCGTGAGCGGCGGCTTGAGCAGCGCGGCGAGGTGAATGCCCGCCGTCGGCACGATCGGCTCGAACCAGCGTTCGAGCCCGCCCTGCAGATGCGCGAGCAGACAGGCGCGGCGCGCGGCGTACAGCTTGTGCATGCGCTTCACGTGCTTGGCGAAGTCGCCGTTCAGCATGAAATGGGCGAGTGCCGTCTGCGTCAGCGAACAGCCGTGCCAGTCGCCGATCTGCCGCGCCTTGCGCAGCGTATCGAATAGCGACGCGGGCGGCACCATGTAGCCGACGCGCAACTCGGGAAAGATGGTCTTCGAAAACGTTCCCACATACGCGACGAGCCCGGTGCGGTCGAGGCTCTTGAGCGGCTCCATCGGCCGTCCTTCGAAGCGGTATTCGCAGTCGTAGTCGTCTTCGATGATGACGGCGTCGCGCTGTTGCGCCCATTCGAGCAGCTCGACGCGCCGCGCAAGACTCATCGGCATGCCGAGCGGAAACTGATGTGAAGGTGTCACATAGACGAGCCGCGTGTTCTTCGGCAGCTTGCTCACGACGAGACCGTCGGCATCGACGGGCACGGCGACGACCTTCGCGCCCACGGTGGTTAGGCACGCGCGCGCGGGCGGATAGCCGGGATCTTCGACGACGGCGACGTCGCCGGGGCGCATCGTGACGCGCGCGATCAGGTCGACGGCATGCTGCGCGCCCTGCGTGACGATCACGTCCTCCCAGTTGCTCGCGACTGCGCGACTGAACGCGAGGTACCGCGAGATCGCGAGCCGCAGTTCCTGCTCGCCGGCGGCATCGCGATAGGTGCCGCGCCCGCGCGACTGCACGCGCAGCGCATGGTTGACGCAGCGGCGCCAGACGTCGAAGGGGAAATACGTCTTGTCGGTGATGCCGCCGACAAAGTCAAACGGCGTGCCGAGAGTCGGCTGCGAACCCAGCACGTCGGGCACCGATTGCCAAAGCGGCTGGGCGCGCGCGCTCGATTCCGATGGAGCGTTCGCGTCCTGGGCCGCGCGCGCGTGCGCCGGACGCTCGGCGGGCAGCCGCTGCAAGCCTTCCGCGACGAAGGTGCCGGAGCCCGTGCGCGCACGCAGAAAGCCTTCGGCGAGCAGGCGCTCGAAGACGTCGAGTGTCGTTTTGCGCGACACGCCGAGTTGCGTCGCGAGGTCGCGGGTCGAAGGAAGCTGCGTGCCGCCCGCGAGGCGTCCTTCGATGATGCCCGCTCTCAACTGGCGGTAGATCTGGCCGGCCAGGTCGTGGCGGCCTTCTACTGCGATGTGGATGTCCATGGGGTTGTGGTTTTTTGGTTTGGCTCCGCCGGGGTTGTCGGTTGAGGTTTTTGCTTTTTGCTTTTTGCTGCGCAGCGTTTTGGCTTTGTGCGCTTGCTGTTTTGCGCGGGCATCCGCGTTGCGCCTTCGCGGCGCGGGCGTTGCCCCTGTGCGGGGCGGCACCTACTTTTCTTTGCAGCGGCAAAGAAAAGTAGGCAAAAGAAAGCCGCTCACACCGCCAATCCTTGACGCTTACCCACGGGCTCTCAACGTCCCCGCGTGTCATCCGCCAACGTTCTTGCTTCTGTTCGTTGCCAGCATGCTTGTGGGCGCCTCACCCACTTCGCGCGCGCGTACAGCGGCTAGCGGCATCTTAGGTTCAACACCCCTTTGCGGCAAACGATGTGTAGGGTATCTCGCTGTATACGGCAGCGCTCGGACTGAAACCCATAGCGAACCAATGGTGTCCTGTGCGGTGCGACGGCCGACACAGAGTTTGCCGCTTGGCGGCTTCGAACATGCGACGTGGCCGTTCCTCGTACGGATGTGCGAAGTGGTTGAGGCGCTGGTTAGCGCGTTGGCAGCTCGCGTGAGCGCGTGTGCTGCCGTGCAAAGCGTGGGGATGTTGGGGGCCCGTGGGAAAGTACAAGTTCTGGCGGTGTGAGCGGCTTTCTTTTGCCTACTTTTCTTTGCCGCTGCAAAGAAAAGTAGGTGCCGCCCCGCACAGGGGCAACGCCCGCGCCGCGTAGGCGCCAACGCGGATGCCCACGTAAAGGGCAACAGCTACCGGCAGCGCCCGCGCCGCGTAGGCGCCAACGCGGATGCCCACGCAAAGGGCAACAGCTATCGGCAGCGCCCGCGCCGCGAAGGCGCAACGCGGATACCCGCGCAAAGGGCAACAGCTACCGGCAGCGCCCGCGCCGCGTAGGCGCCAACGCGGATGCCCACGCAAAGGGCGGGCACGCAACGGCAACTCTGCGCCACAGAGGCGCCATGCGCCTGCCCGCGCAAAGGGCAAAACGCGCAACAGCAAACGCTCGCCCAGCGTCGCAGACAAAAAACCGACAAACCCCGAACCATTTCGGTTCGCCTCTGCATCGATTCGATCCGCGTACGCGATCGAACGCACAGATATGGCGCATCGCATAACACCGCGCTACGATGGCATCGCCATATCCGCCTATCCCCATGCGCTTTTCGTGTGCATCCTCCGCGGGCAGCGCGTGAAGGGCAAATGGCATAACGCTTGCTTGATCGTGTGCGAAACCGAATGCGCAGCGCATTCGCCTTCTATCCGACAAAAAGAGTGGGGCGTGACATGCGATGCTATGACGAGATGCGTCATCACGATGACGCCGTGCGGCCGCATTACCAGCGGTTCGAACGATGGCTCGTGCAGCAGGGCAGTGAAGCCATCGCGCGAAAACGCGCCGAAGCCGATCTTCTGTTTCGCCGCGTCGGCATCACGTTCGCGGTCAACGGCGATCTGTCCGGCACCGAGCGGCTCATTCCGTTCGACCTGATTCCGCGCATCATCCCGCGCGGCGAATGGCAAACGCTCGAAGCGGGTCTGCGCCAGCGCGTCCAGGCGCTCAATCTGTTCATCCACGACGTCTATCACGAACGCAACATCGTGCGCGCGGGCATCGTGCCCGCCGACCAGGTCTACACCAACGCGCAGTACCGCCCGGAGATGCAGGGCGTCGACGTGCCGCTCGGCGTGTATGCGCACATCGCGGGCGTCGACGTCGTGCGCGCGGGCGATAACGGCGATTTCTACGTGCTGGAAGACAATCTGCGCGTGCCGTCCGGCGTGTCGTACATGCTCGAAAACCGCAAGATGATGATGCGGCTCTTCCCCGAGCTCTTCGTGCAGAACCGCATCGCGCCCGTCGCGCACTATCCCGATCTGCTGCTCGACATGCTGCGCTCGGTCGCGCCCGAAGGCGTCGATGATCCTGTCGTTGTCGTGCTGACGCCGGGCATGTACAACTCGGCGTATTTCGAGCACACGTTCCTCGCCCAGCAGATGGGCGTCGAACTGGTGGAAGGCAAGGATCTTTTCGTCGACGACAACTACGTGTTCATGCGCACGACGCAAGGACCGCGGCGCGTCGACGTGATCTATCGCCGCGTCGACGACGACTTTCTCGATCCCCTCGCATTCCGCCCTGACTCGGCGCTCGGCGTGCCGGGTCTGCTGACGGCGTATCGCGCGGGCCGTGTCGCGCTCGCGAATGCAATGGGCACGGGCATCGCCGACGACAAGTCGATCTACCCGTACGTGCCCGACATGATCGAGTTCTATCTGGGCGAAAAGCCGATCCTGAACAACGTGCCGACCTACCAGTGCCGCAAGCCTGACGATCTCGCCTACACGCTCGCGCATCTGCCCGAACTGGTCGTCAAGGAAGTGCACGGCGCGGGCGGCTACGGGATGCTCGTCGGGCCCGCTTCGAGTTCGGCGGAAATCGAAGCGTTCCGCCAGCGGCTGATCGAAAAGCCCGCAGGCTATATCGCGCAGCCGACGCTCGCGCTGTCCGCCTGCCCCACCTTCGTCGAAGCGGGCATTGCGCCGCGTCATATCGACCTGCGTCCGTTCGTGCTGTCCGGCAAGACGGTGACGATGTGCGCGGGCGGGCTCACGCGTGTTGCGCTGCAAGAGGGCTCGCTTGTCGTCAACTCGTCGCAGGGCGGGGGCACGAAGGACACCTGGATGGTCGACTGACGCGACCGGACCTTGAACGCCCGGCATCGCGCAGCATCGCGAATGCCGGAGCAAAAACGGGCAACCCGGCGCGCCCGCACTCGAAGCGGGCGCGCCCAATCACCACGGAAAGCCGACATGCTGAGCCGCACCGCCGATCATCTGTTCTGGATGGCCCGTTACATGGAGCGCGCCGAGAACACCGCGCGCATGCTCGACATCAACCTGAAAGCTCAGCTGCTGCCGCAGACCTCCGAGCAGGAAGAGCGCACGCAGCGTTCGGTGCTGCGCATCTCCGAACTCGAAGACGCGTTTGCGCAGCGGTTCGACGAAACGACGCGCGAGAACGTGCTCGACTTCATGGTCGCCGATCCGGCCAACCCGTCGAGTATTTATTCGTGCCTGCAGGCGGCGCGCGAAAACGCGCGCGCGGTGCGCGGCACGCTGACCACGGAATGGTGGGAAACGATCAACGACACGTGGCTCGAATTCAACGAGCGCACGTCGATGGGGCAGGTCGCGAGCAATCCGGCGTCGCTGTTCGAATGGGTGAAATTCCGCTCGCATCTGTCGCGCGGCGTGACGATGGGCACGGCGTTGCAGGACGACGCGTTCTTCTTCACGCAGCTCGGCACGTTCCTCGAACGCGCGGACAACACCGCGCGCATTCTCGACGTGCGTTTCGCCGACGCCGAGCCGAACTCGCGCGAGGCCGCGCGCCAGCTCGAAGACTTCTATTACTGGACGTCGATCCTGAGTTCGGTGTCGGCGCTGGAAATCTACCGCAAGGTGTATCGCGATGTCGTGACGCCCGCGCGCGTGGTCGAGCTGATGATCCTGAATTCACAGATGCCGCGCTCGTTGCTGGCGTCGCTCGATGGCGTCTGCGACAACCTCGCGATGCTGCGCACGCAAGGCTCGAATCAGTGCGAGCGCTTTGCCGGCAAGCTGCGCGCCGAGCTGCTGTACGCGGATATCCGGCAGATTTTCGAAGCCGGCCTGCATGCGTGGCTCACGCAGTTTCTTGCCCGCGTGTTCGAACTCGGCAACATGGTCGCGCGTACTTATCTGATGCTGCCCGTTGCCTGACGGAGTGCCCCCATGTTTCTGACTATCCGCCACGACACGTCCTACCGTTACGAATCGACGGTCCACTATTCGATCCAGCAGTTGCGCCTGACGCCGTTGAGCGGCGCGTCGCAGACCGTGCGCCGCTGGACGCTCGATGCGCCCGGCAAGCTCGACTCCACGTTCGACGCCTACGGCAACGTGCTGCACACGCTCGTGCTCAACAAGCCGCACGACGAAATACGCGTACACGTGTCGGGCGAAATCGACACGTTCGCGTTGACGGACGGCAGGCTCGGCACCGACGTGGGCGTGATTCCGCTCGAGCATTTCACCTGCGCGACGCGCCTGACCGACTGTGATCCCGCGATCCGCGAACTCGCTGCGTCGGTGCCCTCGCTCGACAAGCCGGCGGCACTGATCGCGCTCGCCGAGAAGATTGCCGATCGCGTGACATTCGAAGCGGGCGCGACCGTCGTGACGAGCACGGCGTCGCAGGCGCTCGCGCTCGGCAAGGGCGTTTGCCAGGATCACGCGCATCTGATGCTCGCCTGCTGCCGCGCGCGCAACATTCCGGCGCGCTACGTGAGCGGCTATATCGAGCCCGGCGACGTCGAGCATGCGGCGAGTCACGCGTGGGTCGACGTGTGGCTCGCGGGCATCGGCTGGGTCTCCGTCGACGTCACGCATGCGGCGTTTGCGAGCGAAATGTATTGCCGGCTCGCGGCGGCGCGCGATTACGAAGCGGCGTCGCCCGTGCGCGGCCGGCGCATCGGCGGGCTCGAAGAGACGCTCGACGTAGCGGTTGCCGTGAAGGCGCACGAGCAGTCGCCGCAATAGCGCATGCGGCGCCACTCATCGCGCTCGCGCGGCGGGCGGGCGGGCGCGGCGTATATCCATACGGCGAACATCGGCTGCAGCGCACAACGCGCGCGCATTACAATGGCAGCGTCCCGCGGCGCTGCTGCGGCCCCTGCCATTTTGCGGCTCGTCCGCCGTCCGACCGTTCACGTACGGTGCGTGCGGCAGCCGTCCGGATTCCTGTCATGACTTACTGTGTGGCGATGTGCGTCGACGAAGGGCTCGTGTTCCTGTCGGATACGCGGACCAATGCCGGCGTCGACCACATCAGCACGGCGCGCAAGATGTCGGTGTTCGAAGAGCCCGGCGATCGCATGCTGGTGCTGCTCGGCGCGGGCAATCTGTCGCTCACGCAGGCCGTGCTGCAGGCGTTGTCCGAACCGTCCGGGCCGTCGCGCGCCACGCTGTGGACCGTGCCGACGATGGCCGACGCCGCGCGCGTCGTGGGCCAGGCGGTGCGCGACGTCCATCAGCGCGAAGCGAACGCGTTGCAGGAATTCGGCGTCGATTTCAATTGCAGTTTCATTCTCGGCGGGCAGATCGGCAACGGCGCGGACGGTGATGTGCCGTCGCGTCCGCGCCTCTTCATGATCTACGCGGCGGGCAATTTCATCGAATCGTCGCGCGTAAATCCGTACTTTCAGA
This sequence comes from Burkholderia sp. E7m39, assembly GCA_001319865.1. Classification (GTDB taxonomy): domain Bacteria; phylum Pseudomonadota; class Gammaproteobacteria; order Burkholderiales; family Burkholderiaceae; genus Paraburkholderia; species Paraburkholderia bengalensis. The sequence continues at coordinate 7,734 of BBSL01000112.1, forward strand.
TCGGCGAGTCGAAGTACGGCAAGCCCATCATCGACCGCGTGCTCGTGCCGTCCACGCCGCTCGACGAAGCCGCCAAATGCGCGGTCATCTCCATGGACTCGACGCTGCGCTCAAATCTCTCCGTCGGGCTGCCGCTCGACCTGCTCGTCTACGAAAAGGACGCGCTGAAGGTGACGCGCTTCGTGTCGATCGATCAGGACAACGCGTACTTCCAGATGATTCACCGCACGTGGGGCGAGCGGCTGCGCCAGGTATTCAGCGAGATTCCCGATCCGGACTGGCAAAGCGCGGGCGAAGTGCCGCAGAACGGGCACATCGGCGAGATGGTGCTGTACCGGCCGCCGCCGACGCTGCGTGGCGCGCTTCATGCCGATGCGGAGCGGGGCGCGTCCACGTCCATCGAAGAAACCCGGGTCGCGCAAACGCTCGCGCAAGCCGAGAAGCCCAAGGCGCGCGGATAGTCCGGGAAAGTTCACAGGTCTTGGCGCGGCGGCGCGTCAATCCATCGCAGCGCCATCGCAGCGGCACCAGCGCGCGCCGTCCTCGACCCGTCCGTCGGACCATGAAAAAAGCCAGCTTCGGCTTGCGCCTCGGCTGGCTTCAGGGTACGGCCCGACGTATCGAGCCGTAGGTCATGTTGTTCTATTAGAACTTGTGACGGATACCCAGGCTGATGATTTCCTGGTGGTCCGAACCGGCGTCGAAGCCGTACGAACCGACGGAAGCACCTGCATCTTGCGTCGTCGTTGCGCTGGTGCGCTGCGTGCCGCTTGCGTGCTGGTATGCGCCGATCAGGTACAGGTCGGTGCGCTTCGACAGGTTGTAGTCGCCGCCCAGCGAAACCTGGTGGTAGTTCGCCGACGTGTCGCCTGCGCCGTGCGTGTAGTTGTAGGCCAGACCGACCAGCATTGCCGGCGTGATCTGATAGCCTGCGTACGCACCTGCAACCTGGAACTTCTCTTGTTGCGAGAACGCCGAGAAGCCGTCCGGCTTGTATTGCGCGAAGCTGTAACGTGCGTTGAACGTGAACGGACCCGTCACGTACTGTGCAGCAGCCGACGTGATGCTGATCGACTTGGCCGATGCGTAGCCGCGGTTGATCTGCGAATCGATCGTGCCGTCCGACGTTGCGCCCGAACCCCACGTGCCCGTCGGGTTAGCCAGCGTGACGCCACGGCTTGCCGCCGTGTTGCCGTTGTCCATGCGGATGTAGCCGGCTGCGACGCTGAACGGACCGCCGCTCCACGTTGCTGCGCCCGACCACGTCTGACCTGCGCCTGTTGCGCCGGCCACGCCGCCAAGAGCGTACATGCCTTCGAACTGGAAGCCGCCCCACACGGGCGACACGTACTTCACTGCGTTGTTCGTACGCGAGCTGTTGTCGTTGTTGTCAACGTCGCCCGGCGTCGTGAACGTGCTGCCGAAGTAGTTGTCAGCCGTCAGCGGCTGGACCAGGTCGACCAGCGGGTCGTACTGGCGGCCCATCGTGAACGTACCGTATGCATCGTGCGTCAGACCGACATAAGCTTGACGGCCGAACAGGCGGCTGCCTTGGCCCATCTTGCCCGTATTCGGATCAAAGCCGCTTTCCAGCTGGAAGATCGCCTTCAGGCCACCGCCCAGGTCTTCCGTACCCTTCAAGCCCCAGCGGCTGCCCTGCAGGTTGCCTGCTGCGAGTGCCCAGAGGTTGTCGTTCGCCGCATTGGCGTTGTGAACGTACTGGATCGAGTCATCGATCAAGCCATAAAGCGTCACGCTGCTTTGTGCATGTGCTGCGCTTGCAGCGCCGAGCAGTGCCAGCGAGAGCGTCGACAGTGCGATTCGTTTCATCCATTTCTCCACGCAGATGATTGGTTTTCGTTGTTGCGAAACGGAGAATAGCGCAGTGTCTCCCAGGGTAAGAACTGAAAAAAATTAAGGTGTATCGAAAAACTGACAGCGTATTAGAAGCCTTGCATCGCAAGCGTATCAACGATTGTTGCTCTTTTAGCAATATTGAATCATTGACTATGCATTATTGTGCTTTTTATGACAGTGATCTGAATGATCGGTACGGATTACACCTGCAATGAAGGTATCACGTAATGTAGTTGTCTAGCCATGCGGGGCGGTTGCGCGGCGCTATAATAAGAGCGCAAAGACGACGCGCGCGTCCTGCACCCGATGTTTCAACTGGACAGTTTTGTCCAGATGTGTTCGCGGGTGGCCGCTTCTGCGCGGGTTGATACTTACCGGGCGTCGTCCGCGGACGGCGGCGTTCC
>BBSL01000113.1 GCA_001319865.1 Burkholderia sp. E7m39
CGCGAGATACAGCGCGAACAGCTTCTTGCCGGCCGAGAACAGCGCCGCCGCGACCGCGCCGCCGACCAGCGCATCGCGCCAGCGCACGGGGGCGTCGGGCAGAAACTTGAGCAGCGCGGCGAACGCGAACGCGAGCACGAACCAGCCGATCGCCAGTTGCAGCAGATTGCCGATCAGGACATAGGGCGAGTTGCCCCAGATCCAGTTGCCGATGAAGGTGATCGCGGTGTCGAGCACCAGCGACACGATCAGCAAAAACGCGACCCCGAGCACGAGTCCGAACGAAATCAGGCGCACGCGTACCAGCGCGATCACGCTCGACGTGCGAGGCGCGACGGCCGGCCAGACGATATTGAGCGCGCTGTTGAGCGACGAGAACGTCGCCGACGCGCCGACGGCCAGCGCGACGAATGAAATGATCGCAGCGATGCCGCCCGCGCCGCCGCTGCGATGCGCGTTCTGCACGATGGTCGTGACGGCCGCGGCGGCGTCGTTGCCGAGCACGCTGTGCACTTGCCGGAACAGTTCGCCGCGCGCGGCCTCGGCGCCGAAGAACCAGCCGGAAATGGCGATCACCATCACGAGCGTCGGCGCGAGCGAGAACGCGGCATAGAACGCGATGCTCGCGGCCATCGCGGCGCACCGATTCTCGGAGAACTGCCGCAGCGCGCCCATCGCCCATGACGCCTGCCGCTTCGCGACCGTTTGCAGCTTGTCTGCGGAAAGTGAATCGAGTTCCATGACGATCCTTCGTGACAAGGGTGTGGCCGACAGCCATCTGTGGCAGAACCGCGACGCACGGACGCGCCGATTGATCGGCGAGCGTGCGTTGCCATGCCGGCAAAGCCCCACGGGCCCGCCCGACGATCGTAACAGGCAAGCGTCATGCCCATCTAGCTAGCCGCCTGCGCGATACGCGGGATTCGTCAGGCATGACAGATGCTCGCTCGTTAGCCTCGTCTTCTTACAGTGCCGTGGAATCGACTTATACTTTTTTATACCCTCCCCACAATTAGAACGAGAGGCGATCATGTTGCAGATGTCCCGCCGTCAGTTCCTGAAGGTAACGGCGAGCACGCTGGCCGGATCGAGTCTTGCCCTGATGGGCTTCTCGCCGGAACCCGCACTCGCTGAAGTCCGGCAGTACAAACTGGCTCGTACTACAGAAACACGCAATACGTGTCCCTATTGCTCCGTCGGTTGCGGCATCCTGATGTATGGCCTCGGCGACGGCGCGAAGAACGCGACCGCAAGCATCATTCACATCGAAGGCGATCCCGATCACCCCGTCAATCGCGGCACGTTGTGTCCGAAGGGGGCGAGCCTGATCGACTTCATTCACAGTCCGAGCCGCCTGAAGTTTCCCGAGTACCGCGCGCCGGGTTCGGATCACTGGCAACGCATTTCGTGGGACGACGCGCTCGAGCGCATCGCGAAGCTGATGAAGCAGGACCGCGACGCGAACTTCGTCGAGAAGACGGAGGACGGCAAGAGCGTCAACCGCTGGCTGACCACGGGCATGCTCGCGGCGTCGGCGGCGAGCAACGAGGTGGGCTATCTGACGCACAAGACCGTGCGTTCGATGGGGATGCTCGCGTTCGACAACCAGGCGCGTGTCTGACACGGCCCGACGGTGGCAGGTCTTGCCCCGACGTTTGGCCGTGGTGCGATGACGAACCATTGGGTCGACATCAAGAACGCGGACGTGATTCTCGTGATGGGCGGCAATTCTGCCGAGGCGCACCCGTGCGGTTTCAAGTGGGTGACGGAGGCGAAGGCGCACAACAAGGCGAAGCTGATGGTCGTCGATCCGCGCTTCACGCGCACGGCGTCCGTCGCGGATTTCTATGCGCCGATCCGCACGGGCACCGACATCGCGTTTCTCGGCGGCGTGATCAACTATCTGCTGACGAACGACAAGATCCAGCACGAGTACGTGAAGAACTACACGGACTTCGCGTTTATCGTTCGCGAAGACTTCGCGTTCAACGACGGCATCTATTCCGGCTACGACGCGAACGCGCACAAGTACGCGGACAAATCGACGTGGGATTACGAGCGCGGCGACGACGGCTACGCCAAAGTCGACATGACGCTGCAGCATCCGCGCTGCGTATACAACCTGCTCAAGCAGCACTATTCGCGCTACACGCCGGAGATGGTCGAGAAGACCTGCGGCACGCCGAAGGACAAGTTCCTGCACGTCTGCGAAACGCTGGCGACGACGGCGGCGCCAGGCCGCGCGGGCACCATCCTGTATGCGCTGGGCTGGACGCAGCACACCGTCGGCGCGCAGATGATCCGCACGGGCGCGATGGTTCAGCTGCTGCTCGGCAACATCGGCATAGCGGGCGGCGGCATGAACGCGCTGCGCGGGCACTCGAACATTCAGGGGCTGACGGATCTTGGGCTGCTGTCGAATGCGCTGCCGGGCTACATGACGCTGCCCAATCAGGCCGAGCAGGACTACAGCGCCTACATCAAGGCGCGGGCCGCGCAGCCGTTGCGGCCCAATCAGTTGAGCTACTACCGGAACTACGGCGCGTTTTTCGTCAGCTTGATGAAGTCGTGGTGGGGCGCGGCAGCAACGGCCGAGAACAACTGGGGCTACGACTATCTGCCGAAGCTCGACAAGGCGTACGACCTGCTGCAGGTCATCGAGCTGATGAACCAGGGCAAGATGACGGGCTATATCTGCCAGGGCTTCAATCCGCTTGCGGCTGCGCCGTACAAGGCGAAGACGTCGGCGGCCCTCGGCAAGCTGAAGTGGCTCGTCATCATGGACCCGCTCGCCACCGAAACCTCCGAGTTCTGGAAGAACCATGGCGAGTACAACGACGTGGACGCTTCGAAGATCCAGACGGAAGTGTTCCGGCTGCCGACCAACTGCTTCGCGGAAGAGCGCGGCTCGCTCGTCAGTTCGAGCCGCGTGCTGCAGTGGCACTGGCAAGGCGCGGCGCCGCCCGGCGAAGCGCGCAGCGATCTGGAGATCATGTCGGGCCTGTTTTTGCGCATACGCAAGGCTTACATGGAGCAGGGCGGCAAGTATCCCGATCCCATCGTGAAGCTCAACTGGCCTTACGCGGACCCCGAAAGCCCGACGCCCGACGAGCTCGCGATGGAGTACAACGGCCGCGCGCTCGCCGATCTGACCGATCCCAAAGATCCGACCAGGGTGCTGACGAAGAAGGGCGAGCAGTTGTCCGGCTTCGCGCAACTGAAGGACGACGGCACCACGGCATGCGGCTGCTGGATCTTCTGCGGCTCGTGGACCCAGGCGGGCAACCAGATGGGCCGGCGGGACAACTCCGACCCGACGGGCATCGGCCAGACGCTGAACTGGGCATGGGCGTGGCCCGCGAACCGGCGCGTGCTGTACAACCGCGCATCGTGCGACCTGAACGGCAAGCCGTTCGATCCGAAGCGCAAGCTGATCGCCTGGAACGGCACGAGCTGGGCGGGCGCGGACATTCCCGACTTCAAGCTCGACGAGCCGCCTGAGAACGGCATGAATCCGTTCATCATGAACGCGGAGGGCGTGGCGCGTTTCTTCGCACGCGACGCGATGAACGATGGGCCGTTCCCCGAGCATTACGAGCCGTTCGAAACGCCGCTCGGCTACAACACGTTCCATCCGAACAATCCGCTCGCAACCAGCAATCCCGGCGCGCGCATTTTCCCCGACGATCGCGCGATGCTCGGCAAGTCACCCGATTTTCCGCACACGGGCACGACCTATCGTCTGACCGAACACTTCCACTTCTGGACCAAGCACGCACGTCTGAATTCGATCGTGCAGCCGCAGCAGTTCGTCGAGATTGGCGAAGACCTCGCGAAGGAGATCGGCGTGGTGGCGGGCGACCGCGTGAAGGTGTCCAGCAAGCGCGGCTACATCATCGCGGTCGCCGTCGTGACGAAGCGGATCAAGCCGCTGATGATCGACGGCAAGAAGGTGCAGACCGTCGGCATTCCGCTGCACTGGGGCTTCAAGGGACTGACGAAGCCGGGCTACATCACCAACACGTTGACGCCTCCCGTCGGCGATGGAAATTCGCAGACGCCGGAATCGAAGTCGTTCCTCGTGAAGATCGAAAAGGCATAGGGAGGCGTGATGGCATTTCAATCGCTCGATATCAGACGCCTGTCCGCCACGACCGTGCAGCCCACATCGGTGCGCGAGCCCGCGACGGGCAGCGTCGCGAAGCTGATCGACGTGACCAAGTGCATCGGCTGCAAGGCGTGCCAGACGGCATGCATGGAGTGGAACGATCTGCGCGACACGGTGGGCATCAACACGGGCGTCTACGACAACCCGCGCGATCTCACCGAGCATTCGTGGACGGTGATGCGCTTCACCGAGTACGAAAACCCGAAAGGCGATCTCGAATGGCTGATCCGCAAAGACGGCTGCATGCATTGCGAAGATCCGGGCTGCCTGAAGGCGTGTCCGTCGCCTGGCGCGATTGTGCAGTACACCAACGGCATCGTCGATTTCCACGAGGAAAACTGCATCGGCTGCGGCTATTGCATCGCGGGCTGTCCGTTCAACATTCCGCGGCTGTCGAAACAGGATCACCGCGTCTACAAATGCACGCTGTGCTCGGACCGCGTCGGCGTTGGCCAGGAGCCGGCGTGCGTGAAGACCTGTCCGACGGGCGCGATCGTATTCGGCACGAAGGTCGACATGATCGCGCATGCCGAAGAACGCATCGTCGACCTGAAGGAGCGCGGCTTCGAGAACGCGGGGCTGTACAACCCGCAAGGCGTGGGCGGCACGCACGTGATGTACGTGCTGCATCACGCGGACAAGCCGTCGCTGTATCACGGCCTGCCCGATGATCCGCACATCAGTCCGTTCGTGCGGGCGTGGAAGGGCGTGGCGAAGCCGCTGGCGCTCGCGGCGATGGCGCTGACGGCGCTGGCGGGCTTCTTCCACTACACGCGCATCGGTCCGAACGAAGTCACCGACGAAGACGAAGACGCCGCGCGCAACGCCGCGCGCGACATCCGCGAACGGCGCGAGCCCAAGCCGGAGGAGCCGTCAGATGAAAGACTTTAGGCATGAGAACCCGGAACTGATCGAGCGCTACACGCCGAACGAGCGCTCGAATCACTGGATCACGGCGATCACGTTCGTGCTGCTCGCATTGTCCGGCCTTGCGATGTTTCATCCGTCGATGTTCTGGCTAAGCGCGCTGTTCGGCGGCGGACAATGGACGCGCATCTTGCACCCGTTCATCGGCCTCGTGATGTTCGTGTCGTTCATGATTCTTGCGCTGCGGTTCTGGCATCACAACTATCTGGACGCCGACGACGTGCAATGGCTGCGCCAGATCAACGACGTGCTGACGAACCGCGAGGACCGGCTGCCCGAAATCGGCAAATACAACGCCGGGCAGAAGCTGCTGTTCTTCGTTCTGGTGCTGTGCCTGCTGGCGCTGCTGTTAAGCGGCATCGTCATCTGGCGCGCGTATTTCGCGTTTTATTTCCCGATCGAGGTCGTGCGTGTTGCTGCGTTGATCCACGCTATCGCGGCGTTCGTGCTGATCTGCAGCATCATCGTGCACATCTATGCGGCGCTATGGGTGAAGGGCTCGATCGGCGCGATGGTGCGCGGCACGGTGACGCTCGGCTGGGCGCGCAAGCATCATCCGAAATGGTTCCGCGAAAGCATCAAGTGACGGGCGTGCCGGGCGTACGCGCCAACGGCATATCTGCTACTGTTGACGCCATCCGTGTTCTGAATGGCAGGAACCTGAATTGGTGCAACGCATTCTGGACCCCGGCCAGATCGAATCGCTCGATCAAACGGCCATTCCGCGTCTGCGCGTGCCGGAGCGCGGCGCGCTGTTCTCGACGCGCGCCGCGCGGCTTCGCCAGCTCGCGGGCGCGAGCCCCATCGGCGGCTACATCCGGCTGATGGCGGCGCTTGCCGACGCGCAGCAGCAGACGCTCGCGCAAATCAGCGCGACGATGCCTACGGCGCAAGCCATCGCGCTCGCACAGCAGCACTCGATGCCGATTGCGCCCGCCACGACGCAGCCGCGCGATCCGTTGTGGCGCGACGTGCTGCAGCGCCTGCTCGATCGCGTCGAAGCAGCAGGACTCGTGACGCCGCCGCTCGCGCGCGTGATTGACGGCTTGCGGATCAAGCGCGATGCCGAACTCGACGCGCTCGCCGACGCGATCGTCGCGCTGCGCTTCGGCGAAGTCGATCCCGCGTCGGCGCCGTTCGTGACGGCGGCGTTGCAGGTGGTGTGGACGGACATCGCGAGCCGCATCGATCAACGCGCGGTGCCGTATCTCGACACGCCCGGCGCGTGCCCCGTGTGCGGCGCGCAGCCGGTCGCGAGCATCGTGAGAGTGGGCGGGCAGTTCCAGGGCTATCGCTACGTGCAGTGCGGACTATGCTCGACGGAATGGCACGTGGTGCGCGTCAAGTGCACGAACTGCGATTCGACCAAGGGCATCGCCTATCACGCCATCGACGGCGGCAGCGAAGCGCTGAAGGCCGAGTCGTGCGACGAGTGCCATACGTATCGCAAGATCGGCTATCAGGAGAAGGACTACGATTTCGAGCCGCTTGCCGACGATCTCGCGAGCCTCACGCTCGATCTGCTGATGAACGAAGCGGGCTATAGGCGCAGCAGTCCCAATCCGCTGCTGTGGCCGGAAGTGCCGTCGGACGAATAGACCATCGTCATTGCAACCGCGGGGAGACGCAAGCGTGAGCGAAGTGTCGGGCAACGATCTGGATCGCGATGCAGGCAAACACGCGCATACAGTGCTCGCGCGCGTGCCCGCTGTCGAGCGTGTGCTGTCGTCGGCGGACGCGCAGGCTTTGATCGGCGAGCATGGCCGCACGCAAGTCGTCGACGCGATCCGTGCCGCCGCCGATGCGCTTCGGCGCGAGCTGCTCGCGGGCGCGTCCTATGATCCGGCGTTCCGTTTCGAGGGGAAACTGATCGGCGACGCAGCGCGCGCACTCGACGCGCGCGCACGTCCTCATCTGCGCGCCGTGTTCAATCTGACGGGCACAGTGCTGCATACGAATCTCGGGCGCGCGTTGCTGCCCGACGAGGCGGTGCGCGCGGTAATCGAAGCGCTCACGCGCCCCATGAATCTCGAGTTCGATCTGGCCACGGGCAACCGCGGCGATCGCGACGATCTGATCGACCCGCTCATCTGCGAGCTGACGGGCGCCGAGGCGGCGACCGTCGTCAACAACAACGCAGCGGCTGTGCTGCTCGCGCTGTCGGCGCTGGCGTCGAAAAGGGAAGTGATCGTGTCGCGCGGCGAACTGGTCGAGATCGGCGGCGCGTTTCGCATTCCCGACATCATGTCGCACGCGGGCGCGAAGCTGCGCGAAATCGGCACGACGAACCGCACGCACCTGAAGGATTACGACGAGGCGATCAACGCGCGCACCGCGCTGCTGATGAAAGTGCATTGCAGCAATTATGCAATCGAAGGCTTCACGAAAAGCGTGAGCGTCGATGAAGTCGCGCAGCTTGCGCATGCGCGCGGCTTGCCGATGGCCGTCGATCTCGGCAGCGGCACGCTGGTCGATCTCGCGCAGTTCGGCTTGCCGCGCGAGCCGACCGTGCGCGAGAGCATTGCAGCCGGGGCCGATCTCGTCACGTTCAGCGGCGACAAGCTGCTGGGCGGTCCGCAGGCGGGCCTGATCGTCGGCCGCGCGGAACTGGTCCGCAAGATCAGGAAGCATCCGTTGAAGCGCGCGCTGCGCGTCGGCAAGCTCACGCTCGCGGCGCTCGAACCCGTGCTGCGGCTGTATCGCGCGCCCGAGCTGTTGCGCGATCGGCTGACCACCTTGCGTCTGCTGACGCGTCCCGCCGCCGACATGCACGCGCAGGCGTTACGTTTGCAGGAGCCGATGCAGCGCGCGCTCGGCGGCGCGTATTGCGTGACGGCCGAACCGATGTCGAGCCAGATCGGCAGCGGCGCGTTGCCTGTCGATCGCTTGCCGGGTTACGGACTGGTCGTGCGCAACGCGGCGGGCAAGCGCGGCGGCCGCGCGCTGATGAAGCTCGAAGCGGCGTTGCGCGCGTTGCCGCGCCCGGTGATCGGACGTATCGCCGACGACGCGCTACATCTCGACCTGCGTTGTCTCGAAGCCGCGGACGAAGCCGCGTTCGCGGCGCAGTGCGCGGAGCTGCGCCTATGATCGTCGGCACGGCGGGCCATATCGATCACGGCAAGACGACCTTGGTGCGCGCGCTGACAGGCGTCGACACCGACCGCCTGAAAGAAGAGAAGGCGCGCGGCATTTCGATCGAGCTCGGCTACGCCTACACGCCGCTGGAAAACGGCGACGTGCTCGGCCTGATCGACGTGCCGGGCCACGAAAAGCTCGTGCACACGATGGCGGCGGGCGCATGCGGGATCGACTACGCGCTGCTCGTGATCGCCGCCGACGACGGCATCATGCCGCAAACGCGCGAGCATCTCGCGATCCTGCAACTGCTCGGCGTCGAGCGCGGCGCGATCGCGCTGACGAAAACCGACCGCGTCGACACGGCGCGCATCGCGCAGGTGCGCGGCGAGATTCAAGCATGGCTCGCGTCGACGGCATTCGGCGCGGCGCCGTTATTCGAAACGAACGCCACCGTGCCCGATGATCCGGGCGTGCGCGCGCTGTCGCGACATCTTCGCGACGCGGCGCTCGCGTGGCAGGCGCGGCGCGACGACGGACTCTTTCGTCTTGCCGTGGATCGCGTGTTCACGCTCGCGGGCCAAGGCACGATCGTGACGGGCACCGTGTTCGCCGGACGCGTCGCGACGGGCGACACGCTGATGATCGAACGGACCCGCGAAGCCGTGCGGCTGCGCAGCATCCATGCGCAAAACCGCGCAGCGCAAACGGGGCGCGCGGGCCAGCGCTGCGCGTTGAATCTTGTGGGCATCGACAAAGACGACGCCTCGCGCGGCGACTGGATCGTCGATGAGCGGCTCGCGCAGGCGAGCGAGCGGCTCGACGTCGAACTGACGCTGCTCGCCGACGCGGACCTGACGCTGCAGCATTGGGCGCCGCTGCATGTGCATATCGGCACGCTACATCGCGTCGCGCACGTGGCGCTGCTCGAAGGCGACACGCTCGCCGCAGGGCGCACGGCGCGCGTACAACTGGTGTTCGATGCACCCGTATGCGCGCTGCCGGGCGACCGCTTTATCGTGCGCAATGCGCAGGCGACGCGCACGGTCGGCGGCGGACGCGTGCTCGATCCGTTCGGCCCGCCGCGCAAGCGCAGGACGGCCGGGCGCCGCGCGTGGCTCGACGCGCTGCAAATATGGCTCGACGATGGCCGCCTGGGCCCGTTGCTCGAACAAGCGCCGCACGGCATCGCGCGTTCGATGCTGATGCGGCTCACGGGCGTGCCTGCCGACGCATTGAATCTGTCCGCCGATGCCATCGATGTCGAAACCATTGCGCTGCACGGCAGGGCGGCAGGCGATGCCGTGCTCGTGCTGGGCCGGCATTGGGCGCGTCTGCGCTCCGTCGTGGTGGGCGCGCTCGATCAGTATCACGCGCGCTCGCCCGATGAACTCGGGCCGGATGCCGCGCGATTGCGGCGCATCGCGGCGCCTTTGATGTCGGACGCGATGTGGCGGGCGCTGATCGATTCGCTCGTCGACGATGGCCTGGTGGCGCGAAGCGGACCGTGGCTGCATTTGCCCGGGCACTCGGTATCGCTCGATCCGAACGAACAGCGTCTCGCGGACGGGTTGCTGCCGCTGCTGCAGCAAGGCGGGTATGATCCGCCGTGGGTGCGCGAGCTTGCAGGGATCACGGCGCATGCGGAAGATGCCGTGCGCCAGGTATTGCGCAAGCTCGCGCGGCAAGGCGACGTGTATCAGGTCGTCCGCGATCTGTTTTATCACCGCGATGTGATGCATGGGCTCGCGCGACTCGCCGCAGCGCTGGCGAACGGGCAAGGTGGTGCGCTAGGCGCGTCGGCGTTTCGTGATGCAACGGGTCTGGGACGCAAGCGCGCCATTCAGATTCTGGAGTTTTTCGATCGCATCGGCTATACGCGCTTTCAGCGCGACATGCATTGGTTGAGGCCCGATTCGCAGTTGCATCAGACGCTCGTGTGTGAAGCGGATGATGTCATGGAGCAGCCGGTTGCTGCAGCGTCCGATGATGACGCAAATGCGTGCTCGCTATGATCGGGCACGCGATGGTCGCGTTGTTGTTTTGAGGGGGACATCGACGCATGATTGCGCGTCGAGCGTGAGGAGTACGGAAGGCATTCGTATCTGGTGGTGCGGCTGGGCTTCAAACCCAGTAGGGGGTGTCAGCCACTCCCTGGTCGGTTCGACTCCGGCTGCCTTCCGCCTGTTGTTTCGTGGCCTATCTCGGAACGCCACTTGTACAGTTCGTCAATTAATGTCGGTTACGACACGAATTGATTGTTTTGCGCGGAGGCCCCCGCAATTGGTGAAAGCGACGTTCATCGTAAGGCAGCGTAGCCCGTGATCCGGGATCAATCCACTCGTTTGTTTCATGATTCGAACGCTGCCTTGCTGTCGCTTTCGTGCACGAGCTTATAAATCGCGGATGTTTTCACTATCTCGCCGGGCTTGTGCTGCTCTGCCATAGCTTGCTTCCTGATCAATAGGACGATAACAGCAAGCCCAATACCCGATGAACACTGGTAGCCCCTCAACCATCGCGGTTCAGTGTCCGGTAGGCGTTGTAGTGGCGGATAGCATGTGTCTCCTGGACCAGTTCACCTCCTGGATGCGCGCCGCGTTGAAGCGGGCGTCCGCAAAGGACGGCAGTGGCCACCACGTTGCGTCTCACGCACCCGCCCTCGGTTTATCGCCAAGAAATTGGAGCATTCAGCCTTTTAGATTGAATGTCCGCTTCCTGAGTGCATCCGACGTCAGAATGTCCACATCTCGTTGCTGGCGAATGTCGCTCCTTGGCCGATTGGGTGAGGTCGCCAACGGCCGCTAACCGGCATTCCAGTCCTCAAGATGTGAATTTCGCTGACTGACCGGTTTGGGCAGCGCTGTCTGTCCGGAGTGGGTCGTGTGCTGCCCGATGCAGCCCGATCAAAGCTTGATTAGCGTGCAGCGGACTTCCACGAAACATGCTCATCGAGACGTCTGCGCGGGCTCCTCGAGGCAAATCAGCCAGAAGAAGGTCTGCGGCGTAACGAGCAACCAGTCAACGGTTCTGCTCAAAGACGACGGGTGGAGTCGGCGCCTCATTCACATGCAGGCGGAATATATCCGGCCGTGCATAATGCCCGACCACATCGAAGTCGTACTTCCCTCGTGAGAGGTCACCGAAATCGAGCTCGTGGACGAGCAGGGCATCTTCATCAAGCACAGGCCCGGCAAGCACTTCTCCAAGCGGGCCCACGATGCAACTGCCGCCACGCATCAGAACGGCATCGGGATCGTTTCCCTGGACGGCTGCATAATTTTGCGGGGCGTCGCTGCGTCGCAGATGCTGGCACGCAGAGAGCACGAAGCAGCGGCCCTCCATCGCAATGTGTTGCATGGAAGCCACCCAGGTCGGCCGGCTGTCCGCTGTGGGCGCGCAATAAATCTGGATGCCCTTTGCGTACATCGCCATGCGTAGGAGCGGCATGTAATTTTCCCAGCAGATCACTGCACCCAGACGACCGAAAGGTGTATCGAAGACGGGAAGCGTCGATCCGTCGCCAAATCCCCAGATCAACCGCTCGGCCGCCGTGGGCATCAGCTTGCGGTGCTTGCCCAGCAGCCCGCCATCGGGCGCGAGGAAGAGCACGGTGCAGTAAAGCGTGCCCCCATCGCGCTCGATCACACCGACGACCAGGTATTGCTTGAGATCGCCTGCGATCTGGCCGAGTCGATCGCTCCAGACGGACGGCACCTCGATGGCACTTTCAAAATACCGGCGATATTCCTCTCTGCCTTCAGGCGTCCTGGCGCCGACGGAAGCCCCGAATTGAAGTCCCTTGGGGTAAGCGGACACGAAGGCCTCGGGGAACACAATCAACTGCGAATCCTGTTTCGACGCCGCGACGACGTTCTGTTCGACCTTGGCCAGCGTTCGTTCGACATCGAACATGGCCGATCCCGTTTGTACGACTGCCGCACGCAAAACCTGCTCCATTTCGACCTCCTGTTGATACGCGCTTGTCCATTGCATCGATGGGCGAGGGTTCGAGGATTGGCGCACCCCGGTGCTGTCCGTTACCCAGAGGATAGACAAGAAACGTGGACCGGAGTCTCGAATCGAACACACGCAAAACTTTCGTGAAGGCCGAGTGGCCGCTACCCGGAAGTCCGATCGTCTGCGATGGAGCAACGAGGGCAGACTCCATCGGGTCGTGTGTTGCCACTTGCGCAATGATTTCGTTGATCGCACACGGAATGGCAATTAACGAAAAGCGGTCGTACTTGGTCGCGGACAATTCGATGCTTCTTTCGCAACTTTCCCATGGCAGGATGTAATTCAGCTTGTCCAACAAAGATTGTGCGTGCTGTGTCGCGAGGAGCGGCTCCGGCGTGCGCGAAAGGATTCACATGATGCTACGTAACAGGCGTAACCAACCTACCGCCGCGGAACCGCATGCTACATAGTCACATCTCAGGCTCCCGGGCGGGATGAGCGCTATGCGACGGAAGCCTTGCCCTGATCGCCGCATACGCATGACCCGCCCTGGTCAATGGAGTCGATAGACCGCTCAGGCCGACGAGCTGCCTGCGAAGGCGTGGATGAATGCAGGCGAGGCCGAGAACGAAAAAAGCGCCGGGAAGCATCAAGAGGCCAACAACTGCTGCGCTTTTCAACATGACACCTCCAGAAAGCTTACATGTCTCATGATGAAACTAGAATACGTTTCGCGTGCGCCGAAGGATTGATGTGTGTCAAGCGCCGCCCTATGTCTGCGCTTGCACTTGCTTGACGTCAGCGAGTTAAGTCAACTGATTGGCTACGTCCTCGTGTTGAGGTTCGTCGTGCTGCGCATCCTTGCAATCGCCGTAGGCTCATGAAAGCACAGGTTTAGCGCATGCGTAGTACGTCCTCGGTCGGTGCCGACGTCGCCCCATCGAGACCGTGCGGCTGCCCGTGAGTGAGCGACGGCGCACACTTCCGCATCCGTTCGACTTCGACGCTTGCGACGTCGCTTGCGAACGCTGTCCGTGCCATGCAGTTGATTGAAGTCATTTGAATATGCGGCACAGGAACGATGATCCTCGTGAGAGGTGCCGCCGCGCGGTGGCCCGTTGCCGGGCGCGGTGACGAACAGGAGCGATAGCTGCAAACGCTAGAGGCGGAAATCCCCGTTGATTAAGTCAAGCGTGGCGGCATTCTCGAAATTCCCAATGACGCGCGGGATCAAGTGCACAGAACAGGGTTCCCAAGGCTCAATCAGAACACGATCGAGTTTCTGCGCCGCCGTTGGACACTGCAGTATGTGCTTGCTCCATAGTCGCGCAGACTCTGCCGAAGGTTCTGCGGCGTCGCTGGAAAAGCTCGGAGACGAGATAGGAGGTCCATTGATTTCGGTCAAGTCGGGTCGTCGCCAGTCATCGAAGATAGTTCATCCGATAAGCGCGACGGCGAAGAAGCACACGCTGCGCAATTCATGCAATTTCTGTCAGTAGGCTAATCATTACGCAGTCTCGTAACCGGAGCATGCCGAAGATGCGCCGAGACGAAAGATTCCAGCCACATACGACTGATAGCTATCGGTCGCCGGGCCGCGTGCAACGAGGTACGGATTCGATTCGCGATGCGTCTTGTGTTTTCAACGACGGCGTCGCGAGTCCCAGGAGATTCGCCATGAAAGTCAGTGAGTTCCATAGTCACGGA
>BBSL01000114.1 GCA_001319865.1 Burkholderia sp. E7m39
GGCAAGCGTGGCGAAGCGCCCTCATTCGAATCGAGGTCGGCCTGTTTGCGTGGCGTGCTCCTTTCGAGCCCGCCAGCATCGGCAGTTGCGGCCAATCGCTCACTGCGTGTCTCTTTTGATGCGGCGGACGTCTTTCGGCGATATGCAAGGGCGCGCTTCGTCGGCTACGTCACGCAATTCGATGAACGAACGCGCGCAGTGGCGATCAGAGCGGCGTTGCAGCGCGAAAAGGACACATTGACGGTGACCAGCGGCGAGGAACGCAATCGACGCGCGCGATCGGCATCCCGGGGTGCAGAAAAGCGAGCCGAACTGTCTCCCGGCATGGGGAAGTTCACTGTGCTAACCCGTCGCACATGAGGTCGTGAAGATCTGCTACGAAACGATGGAGAGATGACAGCGAGCCCGTCACGCTCTGATACGTTTCACGTCCAATCCGCCCGTCAAGCATCACGAGCATGCCGGCGCGCCGGGCGATGGAGAGGATGGCGTCATCAGAAAGGACGGACGCCTTCAGCGTCGCCGTCCGTTCCGAACCGACGTTGGGGACGCACTCGTAACGGGTTTCACCATGCTCTTGTGCGACAACGAAGGATGTCATGATTGCTCTCCCATTAGAGCAGGCGCAGTGCGCGCCAACGTTCGATTCCATGCGGATGCGAGTACCACATCCTTGATTGCAGTATTGTTCGCCAGCACGGGATCGGCTATAAGCGCGGGATGAAGATGGATTAGGATATCTCGCGCCGCCGTCGGAATTTTCCTAGTGTGCGAAGCATGGGGTTCGCACTGAGCAAAGCGCGAATTCAATGCGCGTTGAGACAGATCAACGCCGTACACGGCGACGTTCGTATCCTGAGTACATGCGCAATCCGGTATGGAGCGTTTCACATGCGCCGAGTGTATTTTCTGCTTCCCGATGCCGACATCACGCGGGCGGTCGTCGACGAAATGGTGCGCGGTGGAATCGAGCGCCGACATATCCATCTCGTTGCAAACCATAATATTGCACTAGACGAATTGCCCGAGGCATCGCTTGTCGAAAGCTCTGAAATCAGGGAGATCGTCGCGCGAGGGGTCGCAGCAGGCGCAGTGGTCGGAACGATCGCCGGACTTGCTGCGATGATGCTTTCGCCGATCGGGCTGACGGTCGCGGGCGGTGCTGTGCTCGCGCTGACGCTCGCAGGCGTCGGGTTTGGAGAGTGGCTGGCAACAACGCTTGGTATCGATGAGGCAAGTGAGCGCTACAGACAATTTATCGATGCGATACGAAGCGGGTGTGTTCTGCTGATTGTCGAAACTCGCGAGAATCACCTTGAACTGGCAGAGCGCATCGTCCAGGAACATCATCCGTGCCTGCTTTACGGATCGACGGATCACGCCGTTGCGGTTATTCGATAAGCCGCATCGGGGTGCCAGCGCGGACTAGTGGCGGGAAACGCTCGCAAGGGCAGGAGGCGGACATGGGCGTCGGTATGCAAATCGTCTATCTTGGCTTCTGCGGGACGTCGCAACTCGAGGCCGAGGCGGCGTCTCAACTTGTGCGGCTGGATCGCTATAGCGCACTTATCCCGAACTGTCATCTGGCCATTGAAGCGGTGCGCTCGCAGGCGGGAAGCCTGACGTACGATGTTCGCCTCGACCTTGTCACGCCTGAGCACGACTTATGGCCCATCGGCCACTGCGCGAACGTGAATGCTGAGGAAGCCGTTCGCCGCGCGTTCGACGCAGCGGAAAAGAGGTTGTGCGCGGTCGCCAATATCGACAGGCTGAAGCATTGACGGGAATCCCGTACGTATTCGGTATTCGTCACCGAAGGCAAATGTTTCGCAGGTGCTGGAAAGATTACAGTGGAACGGCTGTGCTACTGCTTCCTGATACCACCTCCAGCGTCGAGAGTCTGTTCGACGCCCGCAG
Organism: Burkholderia sp. E7m39; assembly: GCA_001319865.1. Lineage (GTDB taxonomy): Bacteria > Pseudomonadota > Gammaproteobacteria > Burkholderiales > Burkholderiaceae > Paraburkholderia > Paraburkholderia bengalensis. The sequence continues at coordinate 1,918 of BBSL01000114.1, forward strand.
GCGCTGTCGCGGAACCCCATCCATGCAGATCCGCGAAGCCGTCGGCTGCAAAGGCGCGTCCTCATGCAGCTTCTCCCGGGACGCGGCCCCTGCTGTTTTACGCAATTTCTGAAAAATCGCGCCGGCAAATCCTGCCATTCGGCCCGTGAGCGCTCGAACACGTGGCTGCAATTTCACTCGTTCTGCAGCGTTACACAGCAACCCGGGCAGCCGGTATCCATGTCTGTTTGCGCGGTTGCTGAAACGTGGCATCGCGACACGTGTTGCCGCGCATCCGGTGTGGTAACCGCAGTTCGGTATCGACTCTAGAGCGCGATCCCTGCTGGTCGTTTTGCGTCAAGATTTCGGTATCACGCTCGCGTGAGCGTGGCGCAGGGCCGTGCGCCACGACGACCGTTGACTCAGGTCAATCCTGCGCCCACGCGAGCATTGAATATAGAGACGTGCGTGGCGTACACGCCAACAACGGCTTGGGCGCAAGGCCAACGCAAAACGGCAAGCGGAACAGAGTCGGTCACTTGTGAGCGGGTACTGGTTGCCCAGGCTGCTCACGAAGCCGACGGGTTCGTTGCGCGGCTGGAGACAGATCTGATCGATCTTGCAGGGTTGCATCGTCAAGCAACCGATGCATTGGGCGATGCGGTCCAAGAATGGAACGGAGCGCTGATAGACGTTGCCGCGCAGCCGTCGCTGGGTGGGCGGGCTCGCATCCCGAGGAGTTCGTCGCCGTGCCTCATTGTCCGGCTGCCCCTATTTCATGGAGGCGCGCTGTGGTTTCAGCGTCGCGCTGCGATCGACGCATATGCGGAATCACAGGCCGGTTATCGGGAGGTCGTGCTGACAGCGTTCGCCCAGGTTGCCGATGCGCTTCGCGCGCTGGAACACGACGCGCAGACCGTCGAGGCGCAAACGCGGGCGGTGCAGTCCGCGGCCGACGCGCTGCGGCTAATCAAAGCGTCGTATCGCGCAGGGACAGTCGGGTATCTGCAGATTCTGATCGCAGACGGACAGTATCACCAGGCACGGATCGCGTGGCTGCAGGCCACCGCGCAGCGCCTGCAGGATACGGTTGCGCTGTATGCGGCGCTCGGGGGCGGGCTCGTTCCGGAATCGTGAATGCACGGTGTAACGCCCCGGCGACGGAGCGATGACCCGTGCCATTCAGGGGCCATGCCCAGGGAGGTGAGCCGGGACGCCAGACAATTCACCCCAGGCGATCGGCACGAATACGGGCCCACCGGCGAGTGCGACGAGTTCGTTGAATTTTCGCAGCGTGACGCCCGCCATGATGTGAATCTGCGAGCCATGAACGTAGATTTCCATGCGCAGCCATGGCCACATACCTGCGTTCAGTTCGATGCCCGTTGACGCGCAGTGTCATATGTTCGCCTATGGACTGCCTTCGCGGCTGTGCTGCTGGCGCGAACGCCTGCCGATGTTCAGACGGCTGGCGGTGTCATGCCGCTCGTCCCATGTCGCGAGCGGACGTGGGTGGATTCAGATCAAGTCGTGCATGACGTTTGCATGCAGACGCCGGGTTGATGTACATCAACCGGAAACCTGCGCGGTCCGATAGCCTGAAAAGGCAACGCGGTCGAAGCGGTCAACTGTGCGGCATTTCTGACCATCGGATAGTGGCTATGAAGATTTCCTTTCCTTCCTGCGCGCCCGAATACTGCGCGCCTGATCTTGCACTGACGTTTCGTGCACTCGTCGATGATCGTCCCGTGGAGTGTTCGATTACGGCGGAAGCGCTCGAAGATCACTTCGGCGCGCGCTCGCCGCGAGAGGAGGACCTGGTGCGTGCCTTCATGGCGCACCGCGCAGATATCGAGCTTGCCGCGCAACGCCTGCTGAATGCGGTTGACGGCAAACCCGTGACATTGCATAGCGGCTATTTCCGCTTTTGCAACTGAGCGGCGCTCTACGCGACGGCCCGCGCAACCTCGGACTGCATGAAATCGAGCACGGGGTGCCATAAACCGATGCAGGAGAGGGTTGAAAGCGACACGGCTGTATCGAACGCGAAAGTGCGCCGCTGTTCTTCGTGCGTGTTTCGACGGCGGTTTCGGCAACACCAAGCTGTCTTCCGTAGCTGCCTATCGAGCGGATATCAAAGGGCGGTGCGTGCTCGTATGCGCACGACGATCCGAGCAGCCATTGGCCGAAGGCGGTTGCGCCGTCCGTGCGAACGCTCCACGGTGCCAGGGGCTGAAGCTCGCCCGCGCGCGCATCGCCCGGTTCCCCCGCGAGCGCGCGAGCCGCGCGTCGCTGTGCATCGATGAGGCCATACCACATGTTCAGCTCCATCAACCGTCAGTAGCGCAGATAGCGTTGCCGGACTGGCCGGAACGCATCTGCTTCGCGAGTCATCGCGCTCCGGAGCGCCAAAGGTGCGTCGCCGCGCCCGATTGCCTGCCATGTTGCGCCCGAGCCGATCGCATCGCGCGTTGCTGCGAAATCGAAAGCCTGTGGATACAGCGCGTGCAGGGTTGCGACGAGCGACACGCCAAGGCTGCCCGGCATCCGTTGGGATTGCGTTGCCACGATGCGGACGCCGTGGCAAAGCTGGCCGCGATACGTGGACTCGGTCGGCACGAAATCGACGGGTCCGAAGCGGGCCTCGTCAAGCACACCGTTCAGAGCGGCAGCGAGTTTCGCGCCGTCGATCCATGGCGCGCCGATCCATTCGAACGGATGAGGCGTGCCGCGTCCCACGCTCACATTTGCGCCTTCGAGTAGCGCGACATCCGGATAAAGATCGAGCGCGGGCAGGGTGCGAAGGTTGGGCGAAATGGGCAGCCAGCCGAGACCCGTATCGGCGAAGTGCATCGAACGCAAGTAGCCTTCCATCGGCACGATGCGCAGGTCTGTGCCGATATGGCGTGCGTCGTTGAACAGGCCTGCGAGTTCGCCAATCGTCATGCCGTGTTGCAGCGGCAACGGGAAATAGCCCGTGAAGCTTTCATGCCCGGCGTCCAGCGCCGGCCCGCCGAAGCGGTCGGCGCCCAGCGGATTGGGCCGGTCGAGTACGATCAGCGAAATATGCGCGGCGGCGGTCGCTTCGAGCGCGTAGCCCAGCGTCGTCTCGTACGTAAAGAAGCGCACGCCGGCGTCCTGCAGGTCGAACACGAGCGCGTCGAGGCCGTCGAGCGCACCGGGCGGAAAGCGTTTCGTCTTTCCATACAGGCTATGCACGACGAGGCCGCTCGATCCATCGATGCTGTCGCCTACTGCTTCGTCTGCGTCGATGTCGAGTCCGTGTTCGGGTGAAAAAAGCCTGACCAGTGTGACAGCCGGCGCGTGCAGCAGGACATCGACTGTGCGCTGGCCGTGCGCGTCGAAACCGGTGCGATTCGTGACCAGACCGATCCGCATGCCCGCGAGCATGCCAAACTGTCGTGCGGCGAGCACGTCGATGCCCGTGCGCACGGGACCAGCTGCAACAGGCGGGCGCGCAGCCTGTTCGAGCGCATGGTGCGAATCCGGCAGTGCGACGGCGATTTGCTGCGGCGACACTGGCCCGACACCGCTCGACAGCAATGCGAGCGTCTGCGCACGCAAAGCGGAGGCGTCGCCGCCATTTATCGCATGAACGCGGTTCGTCAACACGATCAGAAAGCGCCGTGTCACAAAGTCGATCCAAAGCGCAGTTCCCGTGAAGCCCGTATGGCCGATGGCGCCGATGGGCGGCAGACGGTATCGATTGGCAACGAGCGGCGCGTCGAGTTCCCAGCCCAGGCCTCGCCATGGCGGCGATGCGTCAGCCGTGAACGGCACCGCCATCCGATCGATGCTTTGTTCACGGAGAATGCGAGCGCGACGGAATCTGGTGCGCGCCGCACCGTCGGTGTCCGCAAGCCCGCCGCGCAGCAGCATGCGTGCGAAGCGCGCCAAATCGGCCGCCGTGGAAAAAAGGCCCGCATTGCCCGCGACGCCTCCGAGCGCACTCGCGAGAGGATCATGAACGCGTCCCTGGCGCATCCCGTGTGGATCGGGCGTCGTCGGTGCGGCGCGCGCGGCACGCGCGGGATTGGGTGTGAAGCCGGTGTCCGTCATGCGCAGGGGCGCGAATATGAACTTGCGGCAATACGCGTCGAACGGCATACCCGAGACGCGCGCGACGAGCACGCCGAGTACGACGAAGTTGACGTCGCTATAGAGGATGCGCTCGTCCGGCGCAGCGACAGGCGAGATACCGGCGATGTTGCGCAGGAGCGCCGCCGGCGTCGCGCGATGCGATGCTTCTCCGAGACCGGGCGGTTCGGCGGGCAAGCCGGACGTATGGGTCAGCAGTTGTTGCACCGTGATCTGCGCCTTGCCGTGCGCGGCGAATGCGGGCCAGTAACGGGCGACAGGCGCGGCGAGGTCCAGCTTGCCGTGCTCGGCGAGTTGCATGACGGCAGTCGTCGTGGCCACGACCTTGGTCAGCGACGCGAGATCGAACACGGTGTCGGCCGTCATCGGCTCGATGCGTGGACGCAGCATGCGGTTGCCGACCACCCGTTGCGCTGATTTTCCGTCGACCGTGCCGGCGAGGATGACCGCTCCTGGAATGCGGCCGTCGGCAATCTCACCCGACACGATCTGCAAAAGCACGGCGCGCGCCGGCTCGTCGAACAGCGGCGCATCGGCTCGTGCAGGGGCGGCAGCCGCCCACGCGATCCACGCAAACGCAACCAGTGACCTCAGTGCGGTAATTGCGCAGGATCGTAACGATTGCGGGGATTCCATAACATCCACCCATCCGTATGCTCGGCATCGGCGGCATCGATCTGCGCGCGAATCTCGTCCGCATCGAAGTCGCGGTGATCGAACGCGTAGTCGCGAAAGGCCTGCAGCCACGGGCGAAACCGCACCCCCGGCAGCCCGGTCCGACGCTGCGCTTCAGCGAGCGAGCGGCGCACGATCTGTCCCGGATCGGCAGTCGGCTTCGTGCATCCGGGCAACCCCCAGGTGAAGCCGGACGGATAGAGCATTGGCGAAATATAGTCGAGCGGCGCGCCGAGCGTTTCGAGTTGCTGACCAATCGCAGTGTCGTCGAGATTCCAGCATACGTAGCCGAAAATATCGGCGGCAACGAAAACGTTGTAGGGCGCGAGCCGTGCCCGCGCGGCCTCTAGAAACCCCGCGATGGCGGCCGTGCGATTTGCTCTCGTATTCGGTTCGCTGAACACCAGTCCCGGTGCGTCCGGAAAGCGCACGTAATCAAACTGGATTTCGTCGAAACCGAGGCTCGCTGCTTCTTCCGCGACGTCGAGATTGTGCGTCCAGACTTCCCGCCGGAACGGATCGACCCATTGCAGCTTTTCCCGATCCCGCCAGACGTCACCCTGGGCGTTCCGAACGGCCCATTCGGGATGAGCGCTGGCGAGCGGGTCGTCCTTGAATACCACGATACGCGCGATCAGATACAGGCCTTCCTGATGCAGAGTCTGCAGCAGCGCGGCCATGTCGCGGACAAGGGGTGCGGGCGTTGGCGCATTCGCCGCCGCCCCTGCCATTTCACGCGCTTCGCTCGGATACGAGGTCAGGCCGCGGTCGCCTTTTGCGTCGATCACAAGTGTGTTGATACCGTTCGTTTCCTTGAGGGCAACGGCCGCGTTGCGCAGGCTCGCCGTCGCCACGCCATAGGTGGACAGATAGACGCCTCGGGCGCGAAACGGTGTCAGCGCGACGATCAGCGGCTCGCCGGAAGTGGCGGTGACGGCTGTCGAGCGGTAGCCGGGCGCACGCGCTGCGACAACCCGGACACGGTCGGCGCTGACAAAGGCGCCGTTGACGTCGGCATACTGAGGTTTGCCGTCTAGCGTCACTGTAGCGTGCGGTATCGGCCGATGCGTCGCCTCGTCGACGACCACGCCCTGCACCTCGAACGCCGCGCGGGTTGGCGAGATGCCGATGCAGACGAGTAGCGTGGCGCAGTACAGAAGGATGCGCGCGCTCTTCATCGGCGAACCTCCGCTGCCTGATCCGCTGGTGTCGCGGGCTCGCCGAGCAGGCGGCCGAGTATGCGCGGCGTGACGTCCTCGACCATCAGGAAGCGGGGCAGCGCCATCAGCGGCGAAGAGCGGCTCACGCGTTGCGCATTCAGCGTGAACGCCGCCATATAGCCGAGCCTGCTCGCAATGCGCATCAGGTCGTCGTCGTACAGGCCGAAAGGCCAGGCGAGCATATCGACGTGTTCTCCGAGTCTCGACTCGATCAGTTCGCGCGAATGTTGCAACTGCGTGCTGGCGAAACGCTCGAATTCGGCCGGCGCCAGGCGCCGCCGCTCGACATGAAGGTTCGGATGCCACCAGGTGTGCGATTGAACGTCGAACAGTCCTGTGCCCCGCAAGGTCCGCAATTGTTCCCAGGTCAGCGCATACGATGCGTTCGAGATCGCAGATGGATAGACGAACAGCGTGATGGGCAGCTGCTCGCGTCGCGCAATCGGCAGCAGCCTTTGGTAGACCGACGCATGGCCGTCATCGACGGTCAGCGCGACGGCCTTGCGCGGCAGCGTCGCGGCAGGATTGCGCAGCCATGTCACGATCGCGCGCAACGGTACGATTTCGTACCCGTGCTCTTTCAGGAAACGAATCTGCGCTTCGAAAGTCGCGACGCGCACGGTCATCGAATCGTCGGCCGTATCCGAGAAGCGGTGATAGACCAGAATCGCCACGGCCGAAACGGTCTCAGGCGTGCCCTGCACTGCGAACGCCGTGGGCGAGGCCAGCAGCGAGAGCGTCATCGTCGCGATCGCGACCAGCAGGACAATCGCAGCGCCGCGGTATGTCGCAAATGGCGCCTCCCGCTGACGTGCGCGAACGTGGACGCTCATGCGAGGTCCCGCTGCCAGTCACCACGCGCGGCAACGCTGGCGTGATGCTTCGGCGGGCGCACGATCATGCAGTCGGTGGTGAGCAGCAGCGACGCCACGGAAATGGCGTTCTGCAATGCGGTGCGTGCCACCTTGACGGGGTCGACAATCCCTCGCGCGATCATGTCGCCGTAGTCGCCGTGGGCGGCATCGTAGCCGAACGCGTCGTCGGCCTGTGCGACGGCGTGGACGATCGCCTGGGCATCCGCGCCGGCGTTTTGCGCGATCTGGCGCAGCGGCGAGGCGAGCGCTTCGTACACGATTCTGGCGCCGAGTTTCTGCGGCTGCGTGTCGCCGTGATGTTCGAGAACCCTGCGAGCGCGCAGCAAGGCAACGCCGCCGCCCGGCACGAAACCTTCCTCGACGGCGGCACGCGTCGAATGCAGCGCGTCTTCGAAGCGGTTCTTGCGTTCGCGCAGCGCGGTTTCGGTCGCGGCGCCGACGCGAATCACGGCGACACCGCCCGAGAGTCGCGCGAGCCGCCGGCTGAGCGTGTCGCGTTCGTGCGCATCCGCCGTGGCGTCGATGCGCTTTTTCAGGCCGGCGATGCGTTCCGCCATGCGTGCATGCTCCACGTTCCCGGCGACGATGGTTGTCGCCTCGCGCGTGATTTCGATGCGCCGCGCGGTGCCGAGGTCATCGATCGTGGCGTTCTCCAGCGTGCGTCCCGTCTGTGCGGAAAT
>BBSL01000115.1 GCA_001319865.1 Burkholderia sp. E7m39
CATGGGCGGCACGCGATGCCGTCGTGCACGTCGCGACGGTCGCCGAGGCGGATCGCGGAACATGCGCCGGGGAATATGGCGACCGCGCGGTGCGCAGCGTCGCGCGGGCCGACGCCGTACGCTGCGCGCTGGCAGCGCGCGGCCTCGACGCGACTCAATCCCTCGTGCCGTCCGCACGCGCGGGCGCGAACATCCGCGATTCGATCGCGGGACTGGCAAAGCGCTGGGGCGCTGACATCGTGCTCACGGACGAACCCGCTCCTGCGCATATTGCGCAGGCCGCTGTGTGCAACGTCCTGTATCTGCCTTCCGATGTGTCGCAAAGATTTCACGTTCCACCGCGCCGGCTGTTCGTCGCCAGCGACGATAGCGCCAGTGCGCGCTGCGCGGTCGCTGAAGCGAAACGTGTCTCGGGTTCGGGTACGTTGCGGTGCGCGTTCGTGTTGTGTGAACCGGAAGCGCAAGCGGGCGAGGCGCACGCGCCGAACATGGTCGTACTCACGGCAGCGCTGCCGGGCGACAGGCTGGCGCACGCGATCCTGCACGCGGCACTCGAATGGCGGGCTGACCTGCTGATCATCGGCACGCACGGCGCCGGGCCGCAAGCGCGCTGGCGCTATGGAAGCGTTGCGGCTGCTGTCGCGCTGTTGACGGACATGCCCCTTCTCGTTGTTCCAGAAAAATCATGACGTCCACGCAGCGCTCTTCGCGCGGTGCCCGCAAACCGCCGCGCTGGTCCGATCTGGCGGGTGCCGCCGTCACCATGTTTTTTGTTGCCATCATGGTGCTCCAGTTCCTGACCTTGCGAGGACTGGCGACGGAGATCGCCTATAGCGACTTCCAGCAACTCGTCACCGCACGGCTGGTGACCGACCTGGAGATTACGCCGACCCGCATATCCGGCGCGCTGAAGATGCCGGGCGCAACGTCGCTGCTGCCAGCTTCCGATGCGCTCGCCGTGAACAACGACGGTGAGCCGTGGCGTTTCACGACCGTGCGCGTCGCCGACGACCGGCTTGCCGATACCCTCGCTGCGGCAGGCATCCGTTACTCGGGCGGCTTTGACAGCGCCTGGCCCGGCATGCTGTTGTCGTGGGCCCTTCCGTTGCTGATGCTGTTTGCCGCATGGAATCTGCTATCGCGGCGTTCAGGCGGTTTGCAGCAGTACACGAAGATCGGCCGCGGTAACGCGCACATCCTGGTGCAGAACGAAACGGGCATCAGCTTCGACGATATCGCGGGAATCGACGAGGCCAAAGCCGAGCTCAGGCAGATCGTCGCATTCTTGCAGGACGCGGAGCGCTATCGGCGACTTGGCGGCAAGATTCCGAAAGGTGTGCTGATCGTGGGTGCGCCCGGCACAGGCAAGACCTTGCTTGCCAAAGCCGTTGCAGGAGAGGCGGGCGTGCCTTTCTATTCGGTCAGCGGCGCTGCGTTCGTCGAGATGTTCGTCGGCGTGGGGGCGGCGCGCGTGCGCGATCTGTTCGAGCAGGCGCAAGCGGAAGCACCCTGCATCGTGTTCATCGACGAACTCGATGCACTTGGGAAGGTGCGAGGCGTGGGCCTGACCTCTGGCAACGACGAGCGGGAACAAACGCTCAATCAGTTGCTGATCGAGATGGATGGTTTCAAATCGAACTCCGGCGTCATCATCATGGCGGCCACGAATCGCCCCGAAACACTCGATCCGGCCCTTCTGCGTCCAGGCCGTTTCGACCGGCATATCGCCATCGACCGGCCCGACCTGAATGGGAGGCGCCAGATACTCGCCGTGCACACGCGGCATGTCAAGCTCGCGGCGGACATCGACCTGAACGAACTGGCATCGCGTACGCCCGGATTCGTTGGCGCCGATCTCGCGAATGTCGTCAATGAGGCGGCACTGCATGCTGCCGAGGCGGACAAGCAGGCCGTCGATATGGCGGACTTCGACGAAGCGATCGACCGCGCGATGACCGGCATGGAACGCAAGAGCCGCGTCATGAATGCGCAGGAGAAGACGACGATCGCCTATCACGAGGCGGGTCATGCCCTCGTAGCGCAATTCCGCGCACACTGCGATCCTGTCAAGAAGGTGTCGATCATCCCGCGTGGCGTCGCCGCGCTCGGCTATACGCAGCAGGTACCAACGGAAGACCGGTACCTGCTGCGCGAAAGCGAGCTGCTCGACAGGCTCGATGCACTGCTCGGCGGCCGTGTCGCAGAGGAGCTGGTATTCGGCGACGTTTCCACGGGCGCAGAGAACGACCTCGACCGGGCGACGGCGATAGCCCGGCACATGGTTACACGCTATGGGATGAGCCGACGCACAGGGCTTTTGACGATTGGCGACTCAACGGATCAGCCCAGCATGTCGGGGCTCGACCGATGGCGCGGCTCGCTCTGCAGCGACGACACGGCACGTCTGATCGACGAGGAGACGAGGCGTCTGCTCGACGATGCGCATGCGCGCGTCACAGCGACACTCTCCGGTCGGCGCGCAACTCTCGAACGCATTGCCGGCCTCCTTCTCGAGCGAGAGGTGCTTGATGGGGACATGTTGCGCAAGGTAATCGACGATGCAACCTGTGCTTTAACGCCTCCCGCGGGCGAAGGCGCTGGTGCGCAGATCGAAGCCGGGCAGCATGACGAGACGTCCTGCGAGGGTTGAAACCGGCACCTGCGCGCGCCGCGTAATTGACCTTGATCAACGGCATGTCTTCGCTCACGGTTACGCTGAAGACATCGCTTCAGGCAATAGCAAGCGCTGAAGATCGAGATGCATTATCGGCGTCCGTGCCGGTTGGAGCGCAGAGATTCGATGAAGAGCGGCGCGCGATTGAAGAAAGATGTGGAGCAGAAACGGGAGTCGGCTGCGTCGTTCAATGCGGTGTGGTCTGGAACCTGCGCGCGCAAGCTCATCAAACACCTGTCGATTGGCGCGTAGCGCGGTCGCCTGTGAAAATCGCACATCTGCGACCATCATGCGCCGCAGCTGCGCTGTGAGCCGGCTTTAGCAGTCGGACGACCGGGGCCATGTCCTGGCCTGCTTACCTGAAGGAGAGATGCAATGAGCAATCTGTCGCGTTTTGACCCGTTCTCGCTGGAGCCCGTCGTTTCGGATCTGTTTCAGGGACTTTTCCGGCCGATGCGATCGATGGCGACGACGCAGGACGCCGAACTTGCCTCGATGAAAATCGACGTGACGGAGAGCGAAGGTGCCTACACGGTGAAAGCCGAGCTTCCGGGCGTCGACAAGAAGGATATCGATGTGCAGATCGACGGGCGCATCGTCTCGATCAACGCGAAGGTCGAGCGGAACAAGGAAGAGAAGGAAGGCGAGCGCGTCATCCGTCGCGAACGCTATTCGGGTGCGTTCAGCCGCTCGTTCTCGCTGGCGAGTGAAGTCGACGATGCGAAAGCGACGGCCGAGTACAAGGATGGCGTGCTGTCGCTGAGCCTTCCGAAACGGGCGCCGAGCGATCAAAAGCGCCTGACGGTCAACTGATTCCGCTGCGTCGCAAGACTCGTATTGGTGAGGAAATTAAGTACGGACCGACGCGGATGCAAGGCGGGCTTGAGTGAACGGCCCGCTTTTTTTCGTCTGGAATCCATGTGCCGGTTCGAATGCGTGCGCCGAGGGCGCAGTGGGGGCCGCTTCGCGCGGTCGGTTGAGGCCGTAGGCAAGCGCCTTCACCACCGGCGCACCGGATGACATATCTGGTCTGGGCGATTCGATGAAGGCGGGGGCATCGCCTTTGGCGCGAGCCGGTGCACGACCGGCAGCGGTTCGCAGGTCAGCAATTGGGTGTCGGTCATGGTTGACTCCTCGATCGATAGATCGATGCATACGCGCATTCATCCGTGCATCGTTTCCA
>BBSL01000116.1 GCA_001319865.1 Burkholderia sp. E7m39
GATGCGACTTGCGGGACCAGAAGACGATGAGTACAACGGCGCCGGCCATGCCGCCCAGATGCGCAAAATGTGCGACCCCCGGCGCTGTCCGCGACACGCCTAGCAACAGTTCGACTGCTGCATAGCCGGTGGCAAAGAGCCATGCCGGCATCGGAATGGGCGGAAACAGCAGCACGACGCGCCGCTGCGGAAACATCACGGCATACGCGATAAGCACGCCAAACACGCCGGCAGACGCGCCGATAGCCGGATAGGGGGCGCCTGCAAGCATCAAGCTGGTGAGCAATTGTGCTACCCCGCCGCATACGACGCTTGCCGCATAGAGCATCAACGTTTTGCGGGCGCCGAGCACACGTTCCACGTCGCTGCCGAACATGAACAGACCAAGCATGTTGAAGACCAGATGCGTGAGATTGGCGTGCAGCGCACTGTATGTCAAAAGCTGCCAGACGTGGAAGGCGCGAGCGTCGCTGTTCGCTGTTTGCAGCGGCCACAGCGCATAGCGGTCGATCAGCGCTTCAGGGTTTATCGCCTCGATCGTGAATGCGAACACGTTGAGTGCAATCAGGAATAATGTCATGTTTCGTTTGGCGGCGTTGCGAAGCACGGGTGTGGCGCTAACACCATGCTTAGGGTAATTCGGCGAAGTTGCACCGGATTGATCTGCATCAGACCGCTCCCCGACTGCGGGCCCTGGGTTGTAAATGACCGCCCACAGGTTTCAGTGTCCGTCCGCAAACATGATCATGGCAAGAACGGCGACGCCGCTCGCTCTCGTTGATGCAATGCAGGAAAAGGCAAGCCACGGCGCACGGCGCCTCGCCGTGGTCACTCGGGCGCGTCTGAATCGATCCTGCTGACCGACATTCGAAGGAACGGCGTTAGCCATAGCGCCTTCTTTCAGGACATCCCTATGCGACAAATTGCGCGTCGACTGCCTCTGATGAGCATCTATTCTTTGAAGACAACGACGATGCGTGGACATCGGATTTAAGGAGACGCTTATGCTCAGCCCACACGAAATCGCAGCGCTCATGCTGCTTGAGACTAACCAGCAATCGGAATATCTCGACCTTGGCGATCTCGATGCGTTATGCGAGCGGCAATTGGTTTTGCTGGAAAAGCTCGCGTCGGGGGACGAACAGGCACGTCTGACAGAGCAAGGCCGTTCAATATTGCGGTCAGTCGGGCGAATTCACTAGTTCATCGCTGTGTATGGACCAGAAACTTCATCGCGTATCGAACTCGGATGCAGGCTGATCGATCAGCTCGCGTTGACCGGTTTCGAAATAAGACACTCAAGAGTCCGGCTCGCTCAACGACGCCTTTGGCAGTATGGGACGCACGCGGCTCTACGGAACACAGCTTTCATTAGCTTGCAATCGGCGACAAGAAGTCGCCCCCTTTGCGGGCCGGACCGGGTCACACCAAACGCAGCCGGCCACCACGCGAGTCTTTCATCCGTCCCTCGTTGTGCGTACGTAAGGCTCTCGATGCCACCCGCCTTTAAATAGACACATTGACAGCCCTGCATGTCAAGAGGCAAGTTAGCTGCCATCGCTGGAATCCTTAAAGGCACCTTACGATGCGGCAAGATTCAGAAAATGCTCTTGAAATGATTGCGGCGGCGAGCGAGCCATTACGCGTTGGTTTTTTCCTCGTCCCAGATTTCCCCATGATGACTTTCGGCGCGGCCCTGGATCCGCTCAGGCAGGCGAATCGTATCGCGGGACGCAGTCTTTACAAATGGATCTTTGTGTCAACAGACGGTGCGCCGGTTCATTCAAGCGCGGGCGTTCCGATTCCCATCGATTATTCGATAGCCGATATGCCCGCGTGCGATCTGGTGATTCTCTGTGCTGGGCTGAATCACATCAAAGCGTATAAGCCTGCTGTGTTCAGGTGGCTGAGGTCATTGCACGGCCTTGGATGTGTGCTCGGAGGGATATGCGCGGGCCAGTTCCTGATTGCAAAGGCGGGGTTGCTCGAAGGGCGTCGATGCGCGGTCCATTGGGAGTTGCTCGCTGCTTTCCAGGAGGAGTTTCCACAAAGTGTCGCATCAAACGCCATCTTCGCTGTGGATGGCCCATTTATTACCTCGTCGGGCGGGACGGTGACACTTGACATGATGTTGTATGTCATTGCCGCCAGCAAAGGTCGGGATATCGCAGATGCCATTTCAGACCAGTTCAACCATCCTGAGATACGTCAGCAAAACTCGGCGCAGCGCCTGCCAGCGCAAACCAGATTTGGCATTCGTAATCCAAAGTTGCTGGAGATAGTGAAGGTGATGGAATCCAGCATCCGCAACCCCGTTGATCTCCAGGTTCTCGCCCGACGGGTGCAGCTGTCGACCCGGCAGATTGAGCGGTTGTTTGTCACGCATCTGGGAAAAACGCCGTCTGCCTTCTACGCGGGTCTACGTATGGCCCGCGCTCACGATCTGATTTTGCAAACCGACCTGTCGATTGCCGACGTCGCGCAAATCTGTGGCTACATGTCCGTGTCGCGATTCGGACGCATGTATCGCGCCCAATACGGGAATACGCCAAGAGAGGTGCGTCAAGGCGGGTTAGCTCGACGGTCAGCGGTAAATTGAACCGCTCCACCTGGTCAGTTTTTGACAGCCGCTGTGCAAAATCGCGCATGTCGCGTTTTGTACCTGAAATGTCGCATTGTGTTTTTTGCAACGAATCGAATCGCCGTAACCTTGCGTCAGTTGTTCATTGCCCGCCGACCCCATTCCCGGAGAAAACGCAGTGTCAAAGGATTCCAGGCCAACTCAGCACCCATACATTCCTGTTCTCGTCGAAGACCTGAAACGAGGGAGCATTTCGCACCGTCATTTTCTACGCACGGCCACACTGCTCGGATTGTCGGCTGTCACGGCGTATAAGCTCAGCGGTGAAAAAAATCCGTTCATTGACGAGGCGAAGGCCGCAGATGCGTTGCCAAAAGGCGGACACCTGCGTATCGGCATGCGATGCATGGAGATCAAGAGCCCGCATCAAGCTGACTTCGCTGAAAAATCAAACGTGATTCGGCAGGTTTGCGAGTTCCTTACATTTACTGATGGCGCAAATATCACACACCCTTATCTGCTCGAAAAATGGGAGGCCAGCGACGATCTGAAGACCTGGACGTTGCACATCCGCAAGGGTGTGAAATGGCACAACGGTCGAGCACTGAACGCAGACGATGTCGTATGGAATCTGAAGCGTGTCTGTGATCCAGCGGTTGGTTCGTCACAGCTTGGATTGTTCACGGGGTATCTTGTCCAGGAATATGACTCGGGTCAGAAAGACGCGAACGGAAAGCCGAAGAAGGCCAGCCGCCTCTGGTCAGATCATGCGATTGAAAAGGTAGACGACCTGACGGTCAGGCTGAATTGCTTTGCGCCGCAGATCGCCGTCCCGGAACATCTGTTCCATTACGCGATGTTCATCACGGATCCGGCGGACAAGGGAATGTTTGGCGCCGGGTTTAACGGCACGGGACCGTTCGAACTCACATCGTACACGGTCGGCAAGGGCGCGATGTACAAAGCGCGCAAGGATTACTGGGGCACAGGGCCCTATCTCGATACGTTTGAATTTGTCGATTTGGGCGATAGCGCTGGCGCGGGGATCTCGGCGATGGCATCGCGTCAGGTTGATGGACTGTCCGAGGCTGACGCAGTCCAGGTAAACGCAATGAAGCGGCTACCGCACGTGCAGCCCTATAGCGTACTGACGTCGCAGACTGGCGTCGCCCGGATGCGCGTCGATCACAAGATCCTCGGAGACAAACGAGTGCGCAAGGCAATGAAGCTTGCGATTGATCATCAGAAAATCATTGCGACTTCACTGCTCGGCGCAGGTACGTCCGCCGAAGACCATCACGTCGCCCCGGTGCATCCCGAATACTTCCCGTTGCCCAAGTATGGGCGCGACGTTGCACAGGCAAAGAAACTGCTGGTCGAAGCCGGTTACCCGAACGGCTTCGAAATCGACATGGTGACGCGCCCTGATCCCATCTGGGAGCTGAATACCGTTCAGGCCTTGGCGGAACAGTTCAAGGACATCGGCGTAAAAGTGAATATCAAGCCATTGCCGAGCGCGCAGTACTGGGAGGTGTGGACGAAGGTGCCTTTCAGTCTGACTGGTTGGGGCCACCGCCCGCTCGGAGTGATGACGCTTGCTCTCGCGTATCGATCAAATGCTGCATGGAACGAGTCAGGCTACTCGAACCCGGAGTTCGATGCATTGCTCGATCAGGCAGATGGCATCCTGGACCCGAAGAAACGTAGTCTCGTGATGGAAAAGATCGAAAAAATCATGCAGGAAGACGGCCCGATTGTGCAACCGTTCTGGCGTGCTTTCTCGACAGTCATGGACAAGAAGGTCAAAGGCTTCTCGGTCCATCCGTCGCAGTACATCTTTGCCAATCAGTATGCAGTAAGCGCGTGAGTTTAAGGGGCGCCTTCCGGGGCGCGGTGTACCGGGTGCTGCTGCAAGGTCTAACAGAGAGTCTTGTTCCGATGGCTTCATTTCTCGCCAAGCGCATTACGTTGATGATACTTACGATGTTATGCGCGTCTTTCGTCGTATTCGCGGTCTCGGAGTTCACGCCGGGAAGTGTCGCACGCCGAACCCTCGGGCCCTATGCGACACAGCAGCAGGTGGACTTGCTGTCAAAGCGGATGCATGCCGACGAGCCTCTGATGGTTCGCTATGGAAACTGGCTTGGCGTGCTCGTTGGTGCCAAACCAGACCCGCTCGAAGATCCGGGTAATGGGCTTGGATTTAGTGATCCGCGAGGCTCGCAATATTTTGGGAACTTCGGATACTCAACCCTCTACAAAGTGCCGGTCAACGATGTGATGTGGAAGCGCCTCGGACACACGGCGGTATTGGCCGGAATTGCCTTTGCATTGATTGTGCCGCTCTCCATGTTGTTCGGGATTCTTTCCGGACTGAAGGAGGGGGGCGCGCTGGATCGGGTTCTCTCGGTTATCTGCATCACGTTTACTTCGATTCCGGAGTTTGCCTCTGGCGTGTTCCTTGTGACGCTGTTCGTGATTCTCTGGCCGGTCCTCCCCGGAACAAGTCCGCTCGATGGAAGTGAAGGAGGGCATTGGTCTGTCGCGTCACAACTGGTGTTGCCGGTCGCAGTGCTCGTGCTGTACGACTTCGGCTATGTGGCCCGGATGATTCGCGTTTCAATGATCGGCGTCATGGAGAAGCCGTACATCCGTACCGCAATCCTCAAAGGATTGAGCCCGAGGCAGGTAATCCTTGGACACGCGTTGAGGAACGCGATGATCGCGCCGTTCACCGTGCTGTTGCTGCAAATCAACTTTCTGATCGGCGGCGTGGTGGTGACAGAGATGGTCTTTGCCTATCCAGGCTTTGGCCGGATGCTGCTGGATGCAAGCATGTTTGGTGACATTGCAACGCTTGAGGCTGCCACTCTTGTAACTGTATTCGTCGCAGTGCTCACGCAGTTTCTTGGCGACCTTGGCTACATGCTGCTTAATCCACGCATTCGTGTGAGGTAATTACATGTCTTCCATTGATCCCGGTGTTGTGCCCCTGGCGGTGCGAACGGCGCGTGCTCCGAGGCGGGCGTGGACACGTATCTTCAGTTCTCCCACGGCCGTAATCGGACTGTTTTTGATCGTTTTCTGGGTGGTCCTGGCCGTGCTCGCACCTGTCTTGCCGTTGCCGTCACCTACTGCGCAGGACGCTATGGCTATGGCGGACCCAACGCCGTCAGCAGCCCACTGGCTGGGAACGGATATTCTCGGACGAGACATTCTTTCGCGCCTGATATTTGGTGCAAGGACGGTCCTGCTCGTAGCCCCGCTGTCTGTGGCGGTTGCCATGGTTGCCGGCATCATCCTTGGCATGCTCGCCGGCTACTTCGGCGGTTGGATTGAAACGATTGTTGACCGGTTCTCGGACCTGGTGCTCGCATTTCCGGTGCTCATTCTGTATGTGATTCTGATTGCAAATGTTGGGGCGTCAATAAGCAATATTGTCATTGCCACAACCATCGCTTCGGCACCTGGTATCGGGCGCATCGTGCGCGGCCTCGTGCTCGATCTCAAGCAGCAGGAATACGTGGCGGCGGCGCGTCTACGTGCAGAAAGTACTTTCTATATCATCGTTTGCGAGCTGCTTCCCAACTGTCGTGGTCCGTTATTCGTCGATGCGTGCCTACGTATCGGTTACACAATTATCACGATTGGCGTACTTGGATTTCTGGGCCTGGGTCTTCCGCCACCGAATCCGGACTGGGGAGGTATGGTCCGGGAAACGACGACGGTGATTAACGTCTGGCCGCTGATGTCGATTGCGCCGTCGGTCGCGATCGTTAGTCTCGTCCTTGGATTCAACTTGTTGGCCGACGGGATGCGGGAGGCATGGAAGCCATGAATGCAATCATTGATGCCGGCCTGCGCGGAAATCGCAACGTGTCTCCGTCTGCTAATAAGGCTCTGCTGGAGATTCGTGATCTCCGCATCGAATACCGTGGGCGGTATGAATCAGTCGTTGCCGTACCCAATGTGTCGCTGACCATTGCCCCAGGCGAGAGCTACGGGCTGGTGGGCGAATCAGGCTGCGGCAAGACAACCACCGCCATGGCAGTCATGGGATATCTGGGTGCTAATGGGCGGGTGACAGGCGGGAGCATCCGTTTCGAGGGAGAAGAAATCGTTGGCGCGAGCCCGGAAAAATTGCGCACGATTCGTGGCCGTCGCGTAGCGATGGTGTATCAGGAGCCGATGAGCGCGCTTAATCCGGTCAAGACGATCGGAGCCCAGCTGGCGGAAGTTCCAATTCGCCATCTTGGCGCCAGTCGCGCTGAAGCACGTGACATGTGCGCGAGCATGCTTGAGGATGTGCGTCTACCCGACCCGCTGGCGATGCTCAAGCGTTTCCCTCATCAACTGTCAGGTGGCCAACAGCAACGCATCGTTATTGCGATGGCCTTGCTTGCCCGTCCGGCGCTGTTACTGCTTGACGAGCCCACGACCGGCCTGGACGTGACCGTGGAGGCTGCGATTCTTGACCTGATTGCAGATCTTCGAAAGCAGTACGGGACGAGCCTTCTCTACATCTCTCACAATCTCGGGCTCATCGCCAGCGCATGCGATCGGGTTGGAATCATGTATTCGGGCGAGATGATTGAAGAGGCGGGCACGCAGACGCTGTTTCGCGAACCTCGCCATCCCTACTCGCAAGGTCTTCTCGGCTGTATCCCTGGCATAGGGAGCGCAAAAGGCGCGCGAGCGCTATCGCCGATTCCGGGGCATCTGCCGTCTCCGAATGAACGTCCTCAGGGTTGCTGGTTTGGACCGCGTTGCAGTCATTTCAAACAGGAAACCTGCGGCGTGGACCCAATCAAGCTTGTCGCTGCCGAAGCTGGTGAGCATCTGGTTAGATGCATCCGATGGAAAGAGCTGACGCGTGAAACTGTTGCCTTGAATGCCGGGGCAACTGACTCTATCGAACATGCCACCGCGTTGACAGTGAAGGATGTGTCCAAGCAGTACCTCCTGAATGGTGGACGTCGGACTGTCCAGGCTAACGAATCTGTATCGTTTGAGGTAGGCAAGGGCGAGATACTTGGTCTGGTTGGGGAATCGGGATGCGGTAAGTCCAGTCTCGCGCGCATGCTTGTTGGCCTGGAAGGCGCTACGTCGGGCTCAATTCAGTACTCAGGCGTCGAGCTGGCGCAAGTACCTGCGAAGAAACGCGCTCACGACATGCTGAAGTCGATTCAGATGGTGTTCCAGAATCCTGATAGCACGCTCAATCCATCACATTCTGTCGCCACACCAATCCGTCGCGCATTGCGCAAATTCGGCGGTTACAAAGACAAGGCGGCGATTGAGCAGCGCCTGCAAGAGTTGCTGAAGCTCGTACGACTACCAGCCGGACTGGCGCAGCGCCGTCCTTCGCAGCTATCCGGTGGACAAAAGCAGCGTATCGCCATCGCTCGTGCGTTCGCGACCAATCCGTCGCTTATCGTCGCAGACGAACCCGTCTCGGCCCTGGACGTGTCTGTGCAGGCTGCCGTGATCACACTGCTGCTGTCAATCCAGAAAGAGCAGGAAAACACGCTGGTCTTTATCAGTCACGATCTGGCGCTTGTGCGTCACATTGCGGACCGCATCGTCGTGATGTACCTCGGTCGCATCATGGAGAAAGGACTTGCTGAAGAAATCTTTGCTCCTCCGTATCACCCTTACACCGAGGCACTCCTTTCAGCTGTGCACAGTCCTGATGCTTCGGTGAAGCAGCAGGAGCGGATCCGGCTGAGCGGTGAGACGCCCAGTCCGATAAACGTACCGCAGGGTTGCCGTTTCGCCTCGCGTTGTCATCGCAAGATTGGCGAAATTTGCGACACCGTTTCCCCACCGGTCCGCCAGGCTTCTGCGACACATGAAATCGCCTGTCATATCAGTCTTGAGGAACTGCGGACGATGCGCCCGGTTTTCCAGCAAAGCAACTCGGGAGGTGCGCTCGCATGAGCGACGAAAATCGCCCCTTTGACCTCGTTATTCGTGGCGGTACGGTCGTTTTGCCTGAGGGCTCATCTCAGATTGACATCGGTGTGCGCGGCGAACGGATTGCCGCGCTTGGCGCTAATTTGCCTGCAGGGCGCGACGAGATCTCTGCCGCCGGGCGTATTGTGCTGCCCGGCGGGGTAGATGCTCACTGTCACATGGATCAGCAGCCATGGGAGGGAAAGTCCACTGCTGATGATTTCCAGAGCGGCACGCTGTCCGCGTTATGCGGTGGAACGACGACAATTATTCCGTTTGCCATGCAGATGCGTGGACAATCGTTGTCTGAGGTTGTCGCGGACTACCATGAACGTGCACTTCCGAAGGCGCACATCGATTACACGTTCCATCTGATTGTCGGAGATCCGACGCAGCGAACGCTCGAGGAAGAGATCCCACGGTTGATCGCCGAGGGGTGCACTTCGGTGAAGATTTACCTGACCTACGAGGGGCTTAAGCTTGACGATTACGAAGTCCTCGAGGTATTGAACGTTGCAAGACGGGAAGGGGCTATGGCGATGGTGCATGCGGAGAATGACGCATGTATCCGTTGGCTGACGGACCACTTCCTGAAAGCACGCAAGACACATCTGCGTTATCACGTGGTATCACATCCGACAATAGGTGACCGTGAAGCAACCTTCCGTGCGATCAGTCTGGCCGAGGTAATCGAGACACCGATCCTTATCTGTCACGTTTCAGCCGCCAGCGCAGCAGAGGAGATCCGACGAGCCAAGGCGCGCGGCCTCCCGGTCTACGCGGAAACCTGTCCGCAATACCTCTTTCTTGCTGCTGAAGATATTGATACCCCCGATCTGTCCGGTGCGATGTGCGTATGTACCCCGCCTCCAAGGCCACGGGAGAACCAGGCTGAAATCTGGCGTGGCCTCCTTGACGGCACGCTTGAAGTGTTCTCGTCCGACCACTCCCCTTGGCATTACCGGGACAAGATTGCTGGTGGACCGGATACTCCGTACACGCGCATTCCCAACGGTGTGCCGGGTATCGAAACACGCCTGCCGCTACTGTTCTCAGCGGGGGTGAACGGCGGACGTATGTCGCTCACGCAATTCGCGGAAGTGACCGCAACGACCCCGGCGAGGCTATACGGCCTGTTTCCAAAGAAGGGGGTTATTGCGATCGGCTCCGATGCAGATTTTGCGATCTGGGACCCCAAGCGCGAGGTCACTATCAGGAATAGCATGCTGCATCACGCCACCGACCACACACCTTATGAAGACATGATTGTGCATGGCTGGCCCGTGGCCACTATTTCGCGCGGCGATGTCGTCTGGAATGAAGGTGAGGTGACATCGAAACCGGGACGGGGCCGTTTCATCGCTGCAGAACGTCCTTTCGCGCGTCAGACCTCGTTGCCGTCCGTGCTTGAATCATGACAACACCCGGTAAGCGCCTCGAAGGCAAGGTAGTGATGGTTAGCGGGGCTGCGAGCGATATTGGCGTTGCGATAGCAACGCGATGTATCGCTGAGGGGGCCTTCGTCTTATGCACGGATATCGATTTAGACGCCGCAAGCAGTACGGCAAGGCAACTCGGTTCTGCCGCGCTTGCCGTGCGGTGCGACGTAACCAGCCTGGAGTCTGCGCGTGCCGCTGTTGAACGGGCGCGTTCGCAGTTCGGACGGCTCGACGGTTACGTTCACAATGCGGCCGCGCCCTGGCATGACGGATCAGTGGAGGATCTTGACCCTGCGCATTGGCATCAGGAAGTCGACGTCTCCCTTACCGGTGCTTTCCTCATGAGTCGATTTGTCGTTCCCCTCATGCGCGAAACGGGTGGTGGTTCTATCGTCCTGGTTGCTTCCCAGTTGGGACACGTCGCAGCGGCACGATCAGTCGCCTATTGCGCGGCAAAGGCGGGGTTGATTCATCTCGCGCGGCTGATGGCTGTCGACCATGCATCTGACGGTATCCGTGTAAATAGTCTTTCTCCAGGCGCGGTGCGGACCGGGCGTCTGTTGCGTTCGTGGTCTTCTCTCGATGAGGCGGACGCGATGCTCGGTCCAGCTCACATCCTCGGGCGAATTGGTCAACCGGAAGAGATTGGAGCCAGCGCTGCATTTTTGCTAAGTGAGGATGCGTCCTTCATCACCGCCACAGATTTACTGGTAGACGGCGGGTATACGGCGCGCTAGCTCAGAACCGGGTGTCTGTGATGTAACTCAATTTTTCAGGAATTTAGATGAACTTATTGATAACAGGGGGAACCGGCTTCGTCATGAGCGTGGTGGCTCGCGAGTGGCTTGAGCGACACCCTGATCGACGAGCCGTGATTCTTGATCGTGCGGGTCTGGACGCGACGGCGCAAGCCTGGTTTGCGCCTGTGCGGGAGCGACTTACCGTTGTTGAGGGCGATGTACGCGCTCCGTCCGGTTGGGCTGCCGAACTTAAGCGTCATGAGATATCGGCCATTGTGCATGGCGCTACAGTGACGCCGATCTCCCGGGGCAGTGCGGAAGAAGCTGCGCGGGTGCCGCCTGAGGCGCTAACGCCCGTCAAGATCGTGGACGTCAACCTTATGGGCACCGTGCAGTTGCTGGAATGGGCACGGCAAAACCCGGCTATCAGACGCTTCATCTACATCAGCTCGGGTTCGGTCTACCGGCACCATGGGCCCGACTGGGCACCGGAACCGCTGCCAGAGGACGGATACGTTGCACCTCTCACGCTCTATGGAATTTCAAAGTTCGCCTCGGAGATGATTGTAAACCGCTACGCGGAACTCTTCGGGCTCTCGGTCGCGTCTGTGCGGTTGTCGTCGATCTACGGCCCGATGGATCGTGCCACTGAGAGTAGGAACTTCCGCCACGTGCCAAACAGGGTAGCCCAGATGGCGCTGGATGGTGAGGTCATTCGACCTAACAGCTTGAAACCGGTCGGTGACTATCTGCATTCTGTGGACGCCGCGAAGGCGATTCTTGCCCTCACGGAAGCGGACAAGCTGCGCTATCGGCACTACAACGTGGCTAGCGGCGAGACAACGAGTATCGGCGACATCATTGGCTGGGCTCGACAGCGAGTTCCCGACCTTCGCTTCGAGGTTACGCACGAGACAGGTGCGAATGTCATACAGGACCCAGCCCTGGCCACCGGGATGTGGGGCGCGTATGACATTTCGCGACTCGAACGCGATACGGGCTGGCGGCCACGAGACGGTCGGGAAGCCTTCCACGACTACATGGATTGGCTAGTCGCCAGTCGTTCCTGAACGCGAAACCTATAACTATGACTGACATTCAGACGCAAGGCCCAGCACGGGATTTTATTGGCTATGGCCGGACTCCGCCGTACGTTATCTGGCCTGGCGGGGCGAAAGTTGCAATCAACCTCGTGCTGATATACGAGGAAGGATCTGAATACTCGTGGCTTGAAGATGGTCGCAACGACAACTGGGGCGAATATAACCTCGCTACAAGTCCAGATTTGCGAGACCTGGGTACGGAGACTCACTTTGAGTATGGGAGCCGCGCAGGGGTGTGGAGACTCGCCAGGCTGTTCGACCGCTTTAACGTTCCGGTCACTGTTTCGGCCTGTGCTGTGGCTCTGCAGAGAAATCCTGACGTGGCTGCCTGGATGAAGGACCGTGGGCACGATCTACTCGGCCACGGATTGCGTTGGACGGACTACCCTGGCATGAGCCGTGAGGAGGAACGCAGGCAATTGCAAGAGGCAATCGACTTGTATCGGGAGGTTCTGGGTATGCACCCGGCGGGTTGGAATTGCCGTTCGTTTCCGAGTGTGAATACGCGTGAACTTATCATCGAGTCGGGGGGATTCCTCTATTACTCCGATCCTTGTAATGACGACATTCCCTACTTCGTCAAGCACGACGGCGGCGACCTGCTCGTTGTCCCTTACTCCAAGACTTTGAACGATAGCCGCTACCTCATCGCGCCAGGCTATGGCAACCCGCGAGATTTCGCGGAAGACTGTCGCTCAGCCATTGACTATCTGATTGATGAAGCGGACGAGACGGGCGGCAAGATGCTGACCATTGCAGCGCATGCACGCTGGAGTGGACAGCCAAACCGCGCCTCCGGTTTGCGCGAAGTGATCGAGCACGTCACCCGCTCAAATGGGCAGGCTGCTTTCATGCGACGGGAGGACATCGCGCGCCATTGGCTCGCCAATCACAAGCAGTTCAAGAAGGGAGCCTGATTGTGACTTCGTCAGTATTCTGGTCGACGCGACGGGGTGAGCAATGACGGGGGCGAAAATCGTTGCGACGATCCTTAAGCAGCAAGGGATGAAGCACATCATCGGCTTCCCGAGCAGCGGATTGTTTGATGCGGCAGCGGAACTGGACATCCCACCGGTGATTGCCCGCACGCCGCGAGTTGCGGTCAATATCGCGGAAGGGCACGCGCGTACCACGCTGAGCGACGATCTTTCTGTTGTGACCGTTCAGTATGGTCCCGGAGCGGAAAGCGCGTTTGCCGGCGTGGCTCAGGCATGGAATGATCGGGCGCCGGTTCTTTTCTTGCCGACCGGCTATCCGCGTGGTTCGGAAGCCGTCGCTCCCAACTTCGAGGCCTGTCGGAATTTCAGACACATCACAAAATGGTGCGAATCGGTAAGCCGCATTGAGGATCTGCCGCAGCTCTTGTACAGCGCAATCTCCCGTGTGCGTAATGGTCCGCCCGCTCCGGTGTTGCTTGAGTTGCCTGTGGACTTGCTTGAGCAACCGTGCGATCTGGAGTTTCCAAGCTTCCATCAGGCCCGTCGTGCGCGTCCACAGGCCGATGCGGCGGAAATCGATGAGATCGTAGAAGCTTTGCTTGGCGCGCGGAACCCAGTGATCCTTGCTGGACAAGGTGTTCTGAGCGCGCGGGCAACCAAGGAACTGGCCGAGTTCGCGGAACTTGTCAACGTGCCTGTAATGACCACCCCGAATGCCAAGAGTGCGATGTCCGAGAGACATCCCTTGGCACTCGGCACGGCGGGGCGCGCGCGTCCGGCAACCGTAGATCGCTTTATCGAACGGGCAGACGTCATCCTGGCTTTAGGTAGCAGCCTTACGCGTTCGTACTACATCCGTCCGGTGCCTGTAGGTAAGCGCGTTCTGCAGGTCAGCATAGATCCAAACGACTTGGGGAAAGATTATCCGGTTGCGCTTGGTGTGGTCGGCGACTGCCGGTCTGTATTGCGCCAGATGCTCGCCCGTGTTCGTGACGATGCAACCGCGATGGCACGACGTGCCGGACGTGCTGTTGAACTCGCACAGGAGATCGCTGACTGTCGACGTGTATTTATGGACCGATGGATGCCGTTCATGAAAGCGGATGGTAGTCCAATCTCACCCTACCGCGTTGTGCGAGAGATTATGGAAGTGCTGGACCGGGAAAAAGCCATCGTGACCCACGATGCCGGCAATCCGCGTGACCAGTTTATTCCATTCTACGACGTGACCGAGCCTCATGGATATCTCGGCTGGGGTAAGACGACTCAGCTCGGCAGCAGTCTTGGCTTCGCAATGGGTGCCAAGCTCGCCCGCCCTGACGCGGTCGTCGCGACTGTGATGGGGGAGTCAGCGTTCGGTATGGTTGGCATTGACTTCGAGACAGCCGTTCGCTGTCAGCTACCGGTCCTCGTCATTGTGTTGCGTAATCACGTGCTTGGTGGCTATGCAGCGAGTATGCCCATAGCGACCAGGAAGTATCAGGCAAATCGTGTATCCGGCGAGTATGCACCGATCGCGAAAGCGCTTGGGGGCCATGGTGAATGCGTGATTGACCCTGACCACCTGCGAGAAGCATTGCAGCGTTGTGTCGCTACTGTTCGCGACGGTCGGGCGGCGTTGCTTGAGGTGGTGACCCACGAAGAAGGGCGTCTGCCCGGACTCGGTGTGATGAGTCACCTGACGGAGGCGCATGGTGTTTGATCTGGTACTGCGAGGCGGCACGATCGTAGGGGCAAACGGTTTCTTGCGTGCGGATCTGTGCGTAAGTGGTGGCCGGGTAGCTGCGCTGTTGAGTCCGCAGACTCCAGTAGGCGCAAAAGCAGAATGGCGAGTCGACGGCTGTTATCTACTGCCTGGTCTAGTCGACGCACATGTGCATTTGCGCGAACCCGGGCTAACCCACAAGGAAGACTTTGAATCTGGTACGCGTGCGGCTGCTGCGGGCGGCGTGACTACGTTGCTCGATATGCCTACCGATGAGCCGTGGACCGACACTGTCGATTCGTACACAGAGAAGCAAAGTTTGGCGAAGGGGCGGTTATACGTCGATGTCGGACTTCAGGTTGCATTGCGTCGCGATACCGATGAGTTGCA
>BBSL01000117.1 GCA_001319865.1 Burkholderia sp. E7m39
ATTGCGTCGCGATACCGATGAGTTGCATGCACTTCGATCGCTCAACCCGGTATCCGTAGAGGTGTTCACCGCTGACGTGCCAGCGGCCTATTTGCATGACACGCAGTCTTCGCTGTTGCATGCACTAAAGCTGCTAACGCCGTTGGACATTCTTGCGTGTGTGTCACCGGGTGATCAATCGTTGTTGGAGTCCGTTGTTCAGGGCGGAGTAGACGAGTTCGCGGCTAGCCGGCCGCCCCTGGCCGAAGCCAGTGGAATTGCCAAGGCCATTCTTTCGGCAGCGGAGGCGATGACCCGTATCCATATCCGACAGACCAACTCAGCGCTCGGAATAGCAACGTATCGTCGCATGCGCGACCTTGCCGATGTCAGCATCGAGACGACGCCGCAATGCCTTCTGTTCAGCGCACATGACTATTACCAACTCGGTGCTGATATCAAGGCGTCACCTCCGATGCGATCGGTCGAAGACCGTGACGTGCTGCGTGAGGCCTTGCGCGAGGGGCTGATTGACATTGTCGCGACGGATCACGCCCCTCATTCCCGGGAAGAAAAGACTGCCGAGTACGGCACGTTTGCGGCGATACCGGGTGGCATGCCTGGCGTGCAGACCTTGTTGGCCTCGATGTTGCACTTCGTCGGTACGGGCGACATCGACCTGCCCGCGCTGGTCCGCATGTGTTCGACCAATCCCGCGCAGCGGTTCGGGATTGGGGACCGCAAGGGCGCGCTTTCACCCGGAAAAGACGCTGACATTCTGGTAGTTAACCCAAATCTTGATACATGCATCAGACATGGCGACCAGCTATCGAAGGCGGGGTATACGCCCTTTGACGGCATGCGGGTGCCGGGGAAACTCACTGCGGTGTTTCTGCGAGGCCAGCCAATTTACGAGGACGGTCGACTGGCATCGGTTGCACCGACAGGGACAATTTTAGGGGCATTCGATCATGGGTTTGCTTGAAGGAAAAGTCGCCGTTGTTACCGGTGCGAGTTCTGGGCTGGGTCGCGCAATAGCTGTTCGATACGCCCAGGAGGGCGCTCGCGTTGTCCTTGCGGATGTGCGGGATGAGCCGATAGAAGGGGGCGAAACAACTCAGGTAGTGATTGAAAGCTTCGGTGGAACTGCCATGAGTGTTGCTACCGATGTATCCAGCTGGGAGCGGGTCGACCGGCTGATCGTAGGCGCTGTTGAGCGGTTCGGGCGGCTCGATGTGATGGTGAATAACGCCGCAACGTATACGAGTACCAACCTGGTTCAGACGAGCGAGTCGCAATGGGACCAGGTGCTACGTGTGAACCTCACCGGCATGTTTCACGGTTGCAAGCGCGCTGTTCAGCAGATGCTTGGCCAGGAGCCCGTCGATGAAGTTCGCGGCCGCATCGTTAACATCTCCTCGCAACATGGCATGGTGGCTTCCCCGGGTGATTTCCCGTATGGCGTCACCAAGGGTGGAACGGTGCAGCTCACCCGGCAGGTGGCTGTCGATCATGCACGCGATCTGATCGTCTGCAATGCGGTTGCGCCCGGAAAAATAATCACCGGTAAGCCCGGTGCGGCAAACGATCCTCGCGCCCTTGAATATTCGCATCAGCGCACGCCATGGCCTCGTCTTGGGAGACCGGAGGACGTTGCTGGGGCGGCGCTGTTTCTTGCGAGCCCTCTCGCCAGTTTTGTGACAGGTATCAATCTGATGGTCGATGGTGGCTGGATGGCTGGTTAGTTAGCCGCTCTTCTTAGGTCGCAAGGATATGAACCAACTCTCCGCCATGCGGATGTTCGCCAAGGTAGCCGAGTCGCTGAGCTTCACCGTTGCCGCAAAAGAGTTGCGAGTCTCAACCGCGATGGTGACTCGCGGTGTCGCAACGCTGGAGACACATCTAAATCTGCGGCTGCTCAATCGGACCACGCGCAGCGTTGCCCTTACCGAGGCCGGACAAGAGTATTGGCAGGGCTGCAGGGAACTGTTGCGGCACCTGGATACCCTGGAAGCGAATGTATGCTCGTCTGCACGTGATGCAGGCGGCTCTCTAAGGATTGCGGCGCATGAATCGTTCGCGGCTGCTGATCTTTGCGGGCTGATTGCTGAGTTTCGGAAGATCGAGCCTCGTGTGGACTTTGAGATTACGGTTTTCGCGTCGACACAGGATCTGGTGGTGGGTACCTACGACTTATGCTTCGTCGCGGAACGCAGATTACGAGATTCTTCGCTGGTGTGTCGTCCACTGACCGTGGTACGGGACGTGATCGTGGCGTCACCCATCTATCTTGGTCAGAAACAGACACCTTCCCAGCCGTCAGATCTCACCGATCATGACGTTCTCACAGCCTCTGAGCCATCCTTGCGCACATGGGATTTCAGTGACGATTACGGCATCCAACGCATACTCTTGCGTCGAGTGTTTAGTTCGTCCGATCAGTTGACTGTGATTCGTGCGGTGAAAGCCGGCCTCGGCATTGCTCGACTGCCGGCTTCACTTGTCTCGACAGAGCTTCGTGACGGGACGCTTGTGCCGCTTCTTGAAGATTTTGAACTTGAAAACGGCACACGTACGGTCTGGATGTTGTACTCAGGTCATCGATACATGACCCCGCGGGTGCGTCGATTCATTGATTTTTCTGTCACCCACTATAGAGGCGACATCCACCAGCGGGAAAACCTACCGCTAAACATAGTCTCCGGAACTCACGCAGGCGCCGTGACCATTGGCGCCTCGTGAAAATGCCGGTGCGCGTCAAATAATTAGAAATATCTCGTTTTTACACGACCGGCCGTCGGCCGAACATCAACCCAAGCCGGCAGTATTGCCGGACAGAATGGATACGACATGGATTTGGGAATTGCAGGCAAGGTTGCGCTTGTCACTGGTGCAGGCGGCGGCCTTGGTGGCGCCATTGCCCTCACGCTTGCGCGCGAG
This sequence comes from Burkholderia sp. E7m39, assembly GCA_001319865.1. Lineage (GTDB taxonomy): Bacteria > Pseudomonadota > Gammaproteobacteria > Burkholderiales > Burkholderiaceae > Paraburkholderia > Paraburkholderia bengalensis. Next base: position 2,920 of record BBSL01000117.1, read on the forward strand.
GGCGCGAAGGTCGTCCTTGCGGATATCAATGCTACAGCGCTCAAGGCCGTTGCGGATGGCGTCCGTTCAAAAGGTGGAGAAGAACTGTCCCTCGAATGGGACCTCGGTGATCTTTCCGTCATCGATGCCCGCGTGGATGCGATCGAGGCGCGGTTCGGCAACGTGGACATACTCGTTAGCAACACGGGCGGTCCGCCACCGACGCCGGCGTCGGGCCAACCTGCGGAGCTATGGGGAAAGCACTTTCACTCAATGGTCTTGTCGGTCATCGGTATCACAGACCGTGTGCTACCCGGTATGAAGGCAAAGAAATGGGGGCGTATAGTGACGAGCGCATCGTCGGGTGTAGTCGCACCAATCCCGGGGCTCGCGATGTCGAACGCACTGCGCATGTCTCTGGTTGGTTGGTCGAAGTCGCTGGCTAGAGAAATCGGTCGTGACGGCATCACAGCGAACATCATCGTACCGGGTCGAATTGGCACTGATCGTATCCGCTTTCTTGACGAAGCGAAGGCCAAACGGGAAGGGCGAACGGTTGAAGAGGTCTCGACTGAAAGCACCGGCTCCATCCCCCTTGGTCGCTACGGTCGGCCGGAGGAATATGCTCAGGCAGCGGCCTTTCTGGCAAGCGAAGCCGCTTCCTATGTTACTGGATCAGTGGTGCGGGTGGATGGCGGGCTGATCGCCAGCGCCTGATCGATCAAATCGTAGAGGGATCTACGGTTTGTTTAACGTAATTAGTAAAACTGAATGAATTATTTTTAGCTGACGGATTTTGAATAGTCGGGGTGTGGGTGAGAAGCAACGCATTTGTGTAAAAACTGTTTTTCACCAGTCTGTTATTTCGTTGAACTTAGTCTCTCAATGTCTCCGGTGTCTACGGTAACCCCGGGGAGACCTCATCCAAGCCAAACTCTTAAAAGGGAAATTTGAATAATGAAGTTGAAGACAAGAAGTATGTTGGTTTTGTTGGCAGCCACTGGTGTGGTCGCTGCCCCGTTACACGCATTTGCTCAAAACACGGTGACGCTCTATGGCGCGATTGACGAGGGCTTGCAGTATACGAGCAACGTTAAGGGCAAAAGCAACATTCAGACGACTTCGGGGCAGGACTCTGGCGATCGATGGGGATTGAAAGGAGTCGAGGATCTTGGCGGTGGTCTGAAGACCATCTTCCAGATCGAAAATGGATTTAATCTAAATTCCGGTAACCTGAACAATGGTGGCCGGATCTTTGGTCGCCAGGCGTACATCGGTCTCCAATCTGATAGTTTCGGAACCTTGACGTTCGGTCGTCAGTATGACCCGCTGGTGGACATGCTCGGCCCTCTGACCGCAAACGGAAACTGGGCTGGCAGCTTGCTCTCCCACGTGTACGACAATGACAATACCGACAATTCGATTCGTGTCAGCAACGCGGTCAAGTTTGTAAGTAACAAATATGCGGGCTTTACATTGGAAGGTATGTACGCCTTCAGCAATGCTGCCGGTGCATTTGCAAATAATCGTCTTTACGGTTTTGCAGGGCAGTACGTGAACGGCGCTGTTACGGTTGCAGGCGCATACCTACAGGTCAACGGGAACGCAACGACCAATGCCGGTGGTGCCGTATCGGCTGCCGACACCGACTTTTTGGCTGAGCGAAACCAGATCTTCGGCGGTGGCATTAACTATGCATTGACGTCTGCGGCGACTGTCGGGTTTGTCTATACGCATACGAATCTAACGAATACAACAGGAAGCGAGTACTTCGGTAATCTTGCCAACGCCGCCAATTCGCTGCACTTTAATAACTTTGAGGTGAACGCCAAGTACCAGTTCACTCCCTCCTTCTACGGTGGCCTGATGTACACGTACACGATGGCCAAATATGACAGCAACGCGGGACAGGCCCGGCCACACTGGGGCAATTTCGGCGGAATGGTCGACTACAATTTAACCAAACGTACCGATGTCTATATGCAGGTGGCCTATCAGCGAGCATCACACACACCGGATTTCGCTGCTCCCCTCGGTCAGGCCGTCCTGGTCGGGACCGACGCCCCCTCGTCCAGCATGAATCAGACTGCCGTTCTCGTTTCATTCCGTCATCTGTTCTGAACGATCGGGTTTGACAAATGCCTGCTGGCGCTCTCACCGTTGCGTCAGCAGGTTGAGCACCGCGCGTGCATCCGGCTGTCGATGCAATGCGCTTTCGAGGGCCCCGAAGCGGGCCGGTTCGCACAGCAACCGGAAGATAGCGGCAGATTTTGTGCTGCTATCCGTGCGCATGTGAAGCGGAATTGAAATTTCCGACTATCTATTCACAGCAATTTACAGTCTCATACATTGAGCGGCCCCCGGGAGACAGTGCCAGCAATTCACGCGTTCCTAGGCTACCGCCGGTCGCACGGCTGGTCCGCTACCGTGCAACGCTATCGCGCCGTCGAACAATGGTGAAACGAGCATGCACTGCGCTCAGTCCTTCGAGCCTCATCCTTAGTCGCACCTTACCCGCAAATTTAAGTGGGAGACGGTGTCCGGTGATTCACGGGGGCGTTCGAAAAGTCAACATGTCGGCCGATGACCAAGTGTCAATCGAACTAAACATGGGCCCCTGATTGGTTGCAATCCCGCGCCAGTCAGGCGGGCGGTGTTGTTGGCCTCATGCAGCCACAGCGACGCGCACGGTCTCTTAGCGCTGTCCGCGTCGACTGGGCACGCGATGCGCGGCGCGCGGAAAGTCCTGTCGTTGCCGTCGATGTCGGGTGGCACATACTTACGCTCCTACCGTACGAGGACAATGTCCGCCGCACCGTCTCACGTGTGCAGCGTGGGAGGCTGACTGGCGACAAGCGCACCGGCCCGATTCGTGAGATTTGGATAGGTAGAGAGGAACGCCTCGATCGCTGTACGGCGGGGCGCGATACCCGCACGGCGTGTGGACGCGGCCGCCGACCAATGTGGTCAGCAATTTGCGGTTCAAAGCCTTCAATCTGAAACTCTCACCACGGCTGACTCTCTAGGTACGCCCGTTGAAACAATGGAGATTGCGCGAGGCGAACGCGGCAGTTGTGCCAGAGCGATGCAAATCCCGCGTTTGACAATCATTTTTCCAGTTGACGTGCTTTTGCCGTCCCGCTCATAAAATCGCGCACCGTAAGCACCTCACGCTTGAGATGTCCAGAAATATTTCTTGTGCATCTCTTTTTTGTCGTCCTAAAGTCAATTGTCGATCGCTTACCGTTCATTCGTGAGCACCTCACGATCGCGTTTTCATCCACATGTCGTCCAGGACACGAATCGAGAAAGCGGTTCACACTGAGATGCTTAGTAATCCGACATTAACCATTTGACGAGACGGGAATCTGAAATGCGCAAGATGGCTTTGGCTTGTTCTGCAGCACTCGTTGCACTCGGCACCGTGACAGTGACGCCGGCCCGGGGCGAGGTCACGCTGTACGGCATTCTCGATACGTATCTGGGTTATACGAACGCAGGCGGCAAGGGTGCGCAGACCGCGATGCAGAGCGGCGGTCTGGCGGCAAGCCGTGTAGGGATCAGAGGAAGCGAAGATCTCGGCGGCGGCTTGCGTGCGAGCTTCGATCTGGAGAACGGCATCCTCACGAACTCGGGCGCAGCAACGGATTCGACGCTCGCCTTCAGCCGCAGTGCGTGGGTCGGTCTCGGCACGCCGTATGGCGAGTTCCGTTTCGGTCGTCAGAACTCCGTCCTGCTGCTGATGCACAGCAAGTTTGACGCTTTCTCCGGCGGTACCTACGGCTCGTTTCTTCACAACGCTTCGACGTTCGTGTTCCGCTACGACAACATGATCACGTACTGGTCGCCGAACATCGCCGGGTTCACGTTCTCCGCGGGTGCGAGCCTGGGCGGTCAGACGTCACCGCATGACGCGCTAAATGCGTACGTCGGCTCGATCGATTATCAGCGCGGCCCGCTGTACCTCGGCGTCAGCCACGCGGAACAGAACGGCGCGAACGGAAAAGTCAATACGAAGACAACGTTCGCCGGCGGCAGTTATCAGTTCGGCAGTGTGACGGGCTACTTCGGCTATTACCGCGGCAACAACCTCGGCTCGAATATCTCAACCAATGTCCAAGGCAAATATCACAGCGTCTATTCGCTATCGACGGCCTATAACGTCACACCGGCGCTACGGCTCGCTGCCGGCGTCGGCTACGCGCAGGATAGCTCAGGCCAGGATAACAATGCGGGAGAAGTGAGCGTTGGCGCGTTCTACAGTTTAAGCAAGCGGACGCTGGTCTATGGAACGTTTGAACGGCTCGTGAACCGCCACGGCGCGACCTATGCGCTGATCGCCAACGGACCCATCACACCGAACACGCCGACGCGCGGTGAAGGCGTGACGGGCGCGCAGCTCGGGATACTGCATTCGTTCTGACGGAGCGAAGGCGCAGTGAACGCTATGCGGATAGGTCATGAGGGAGAAGTCAGGGAGCGGCATGAGATATCGCTGAACAGCTCAGGAGTCGCGTTTTTTTACGTGCATTTTTTTAATGGCTGTTCTAAGTTAACTCAACACCTGCCCACATGTGTACCTGTGAGCAGCCTACGAGACGAAGGAGAGGTGTCGTGAAAGATCCTGCAGCTCCGACGGTGGAATTGATCGACTGTTCGAACGAAGCAAAACTGCTCAGTGAGCGGGCGTGTTCGGCGATCCGTCAGGACATTCTGTCCTGCGTAATCGAACCGGCCGTCACGCTGACGGAAAGCGCGCTGACCGCTCGCTACGGCATCGGTAAGGCAACCTGCAGGGTGGCGCTGCAGCGTCTCGCGCAGGAAGGTTTTGTGCGTATCGTGCCGCGTCAGGGTTACGTGGTGACGCCGATTACGTTGAAGGACGTCGAAGAAGTGTTCGCGCTTCGCCTTGAGCTTGAGCCGCTATCGGCGCGCCTCGCTGCGGGCAAGGCGGATATCGAGCTGTTGAACCGGCTGGAGCGCGCGTGCCGCAACGACGATACGTCGCTTGGCATTGGCAGCCGGATCGGCATCTTCATGGACGCGAATGCCGCGTTCCACATGGCGATCGCCGAATGTTCGGGCAACGGCCGGCTGGTTCGCATGCTGGGCGGCCTGCTCAACGATATGGCGCGTCTCGTGTCGCTCGGCTTCGGTGTGCAGAACACGAAGCCGGAGATCCGCCATGACCACACCGCCATGATCAGCGCGCTCGCGAGCGGCGACGGCAAGCGCGCCGAGCAGATCGCACACCGCCATGTGGCGACGTTCCGCGACATGACGATGGAAAAGGTCATGGCGAGCCTGCGCGACACGCATGCAGGCGCACCGATCGCTCCGCTGCGAGGCGCACGATGAATGCAGTGACTACTCAGGCCATGTTCGAGAAGGCAGCCACGACACGCAACGCGGTGGAAGTGGAGCACGTTTCGAAGCACTACGGTAAGCCGGCGGTGCTCGAGGACATCACTCTGACGGCGCCTTCAGGTTCGGTGCTGGCGATCGTCGGTGCGTCCGGATGCGGCAAGAGCACGTTACTTAACATCATCGCAGGGTTGGTGCGGGCGGATCACGGCGACGTGCGGATCGACGGAGTGGCCGGCGAGCCGACGCACGATACCCGCGTGGTCAGCTACATGTTTCAGGAAGACCGTCTGCTACCTTGGCGCACCATCGTGGCGAACACGGAGTTCGGTCTCGAAGCGGGTTCGCTCAATGCCGAACGGCGGCGCGAACGCGCGCTGGCCGCGCTGAAGATGACCGGCCTCGAAGGATTCGAGCACGCTTACCCGCACGAACTCTCGGGCGGCATGCGCAGCCGGGTGGCGCTCGCGCGCAGCCTCGTCGTGAAGCCGTACATCCTGTTGATGGACGAACCGTTTTCCAAGCTCGATCCGCAGATGCGCTCGCAGATGCACGCGGAACTGCTGCGAATCCGCGAGCAGTTGAAGATGACCGTCGTATTCGTCACGCACGACGTGGAAGAAGCCATCGTGCTCGCAGACAAGGTGGTGGTGCTGCGTCCGCGGCCGGGCCGCGTGCGCGATGCGCTGACGATCGACTTGCCGCGACCTCGCGACCCGCTCGCCGCCGAAGTGGCGGAAACGGTGCGGCGCGTGCGCGCCCTCATTTAAGGACGTAGCGATGTCTTCTGTTTCGACCGCCAGCTCTGTTTTTCCCGCACGGTTTGGCCGATTGACGCGTTTCGCGAGAGTCGCCGGTCAGCGTCTTTCACTGCTCGCCGTCTTCCTGATCCTGTGGTGGGTGGCGGCCCAACGCGTGCCGGCCTTCATCCTGCCCGGTCCGGGGAAAACGTGGAACGCGCTGCTTGACCTGGTCGCCACCGGTACCTTTACCGAAGATCTCGGCATTACGCTGTACCGCGTCGTCGCGGGATTCCTGCTGGCCGCGCTGGTCGGCACGCCGCTCGGCATCCTGCTCGGCGCGAACCGTCGGCTCGGCAGTTTCTGTGAGCCAGTACTGTCGGTGGTCAATACGGTGTCCGCCGCGATCTGGGCCATCTTTGCGTTGATCTGGTTCGGCATCTCGAACGGCACGACCATCTTCGTCGTGTTCATGGAAGCTATGCCGCTGATTCTCACTAACGTGTGGCAGGGCGCGCAAAGCGTCAATGCCGAATACGTCGAGCTTGCCCGCAGCTTCCAGATGTCGCGCAGCAAGGTGATGACCAAGATCTATCTGCCCACCGTGCTGCCGTATTTCTTCTCCGGTGCGCGCCTCGCGTTCGGTTTCGGCTGGCGGGTGTCGCTGGTGGCGGAGACGATCGGATCGTCGAACGGCGTCGGCTACCGGCTGCGTCAGGCGGCAGATCTTGTTCAGACCGATCAGGTGTTCGCATGGACACTCACCATGGTCCTGCTGATGGTGGTGCTCGAGTACGGCATTCTAAAGCCGCTTGAAAACCACGTATTCCGCTGGAAGAAGCGGGCATAGAGAATGGGATCGCGGCGCGCTGCTGCCGCGCCGCGATCCGAAGTGGCTGAAATAGTCGAGTATTCACGAAGAAATATCGCGTTTGCTTTCTATAAATAGGAGTACATATGAGTAGTACGATGAAGGCTTTGATTCTCTCCGAACATGGTGATGTCGACAAACTCCATGTCCGCGAGATGCCGATGCCGAAGGCCGTGCCGGGTCACGTGGTCATTCGCGTGCGCGCGTCGTCTTTCAACTATCACGACGTCTTTACGGTGAAGGGTATGCCGGGCATCAAGGTGCCGCTGCCTGTGGTCATCGGTCTGGATATGGCGGGCGAGATCACGGAGATAGGAGACAACGTCGAAAGCTGGACGGTCGGCGCACGCGTGCTCGTCAATCCGCTCAACAAAACGAAAGGTCTGATGGGCGAAATGCTCGACGGCGGCATGGCGCAATACTGCCTCGTCAACGCTGACCAGTTGATCGCAATGCCCGAAGGTGTGACGTTCGAAGAAGCGGCGTCGCTGCCGGTCGCCTACGGTACAGCGCACCGGATGCTCGTCACGCACAACACCATCAAGCCGGGCGATCGGGTAGTCATTCTCGGTGCGAGCGGTGGTGTCGGAACCGGCTGCGTGACGCTTGCCAAAATGCTCGGCGCCGAAGTGATCGCGGCCGCCGGCAGCGAGGACAAGGCCGAACGGCTCAAGGCGATGGGCGCCGATCACGTCATCAACTATCGCGACACCGATTTCTCGAAGTGGGTCATCGAGAAGTACGGCAAGCCGCAACGCCGCAGCTATGAAGGCGGTGCGGACGTCGTGATCAATTTCACCGGCGGCGATACGTGGGTGCCGTCGCTCAAGTGCATCAAACGCGGCGGCAGTCTGCTCGTCTGTGGCGCCACGGCGGGCCACGATCCGAAGGAAGATCTGCGCTACATCTGGAGCTTCGAGATTCGCGTGATCGGCTCCAACAGTTTCTATGACGACAACCTCTCCGCACTGATGGAATTGATCCGTACCAGGAAGATCGCGGTGCAGATCGACAAGGTGCTGCCGCTCGAACAGGCCGCAGAGGGCTTGCGCATGATTCGCGATCGGGAAGTACTCGGCAAAATTGTCGTTACCCCATAAATATACGGAGACCCGAATGGCTGATAACCAGCAACTTACCGCCGAGCAGGTCCAGGCGATGCTCATGCGCGGTCCTTACCATCAGTGGCTCGGTCTGCGTGTGCTCGAAGTCGGCGAAGACTCGATCGAAATTGCTGCGACATGGCGCGAAGAGTGGGTCGTGAACCCGGAACGCCGCTATACGCACGGCGGCATTCTTGCCGCGCTGATCGACCTCGCGGCCGACTGGGCGCTGGTATCGAAAACGGGCCGCGGCGTACCGACGATCGATCTGCGCGTCGACTATCACCGCGCGGCGATGCCCGGCGACCTCATCGCGCGCGGCAAGGTCGTGAAGTCCGGCAGCGCGATTTCGGTTGCGGAGGCACACATCTACGACCAGTCCGGCGCGCTGCTCGCAAGCGGCCGGGGCGTCTATTCGACTGCGCCCGCACCCGCGCCGAAGACATGATGAACACGGCGACATCGACGCTCGACCATGTCGTCGTGAATGCGATGTTCGAAACCGACGCTGCGGCGTCGTGTTTCGAAGCGCTCGGTTTCACGCTGACCCCGCGCGGCTATCACTCGCTTGGCTCAGTCAATCACCTGATGATGTTCGATGGACATTATCTCGAACTGGTCGGCCTGCCCCCCGGCGCTACCACGTTGCGGCGCGAGATTCTCGAAAGCCGTCTGGGTATGGACGGTCTCGTGTTGAAGACGGACGACGCGCAGGAAACCTATGCGCGGTTGATCGACGCCGGCGTGCGTGCCGGTGAACCGCACTCGTTCACCAGGCCCGTGGACATTGAGGGCGTCGAGCAAATCGCCCGTTTCCGGACAACCCGGCTTGCAGCCGAGGAACTGTCCGCCGGGCGCGTCTATTTCTGTGAGCACCTCACGCCGGAATGGGTCTTCCGTGCCGAATGGACGAAGCATCCGAACGGCGCGCAACGCCTGAAGGAATGTGTGATCGTGAGCGACGATCCGCAGTTCGAAGCGCGCCGCTATGCGCTGATTGCCGGCGTGTCGAATTTCACATCGCCCTCCGCCCGGCATTCGCGCGTTGCGTTGGGTGATGTCGATCTGGACTTCATCGATGGCGCGGCGTATCGCGCGCGCTATGGGGACCTCGTATGTCACGCAGCAGGGCGCGACAGCTATTTTGGTGCCGTCGTCGTCGAGGTGAGCGATCTTGCGGCGATGCGCGCGCGTCTGGAGGCGCTCACGTCCCGCACCGACGAGAGCGTCGTGCGGCTGATGGCGCCGGCTCATGCGCAGAGCGGAGCGTCGTCCGTCGTCGTGCTGTTAGGCGAACTCAATACTGTCATTGAATTTATCGGAGCAGTTGAACATGCCCACGCCTGAGAATCTCGGCGATCTGATCGACGCCGACGGCGATCCGTGCAAGCTTGCGGTGATCGCGCTTGGGGAGCCGGATGAAACAGGTTGCGCCTGGCACGACATGCGCATGACCTACGGGGAACTGGACGCGCTGGCTGACGGCGTCGCGCGTGCACTGGTACGGCGCGGTCTGAAAGTTGGCGAGCGCGTTGCGATTCTTGCGGCGAATCGCGCCGAATATATCGCGGCGTTGCTCGGCATCATGCGCGCGGGAATGGTGGCCGTGCCCGTCAACTTCAGGTTCCCGCCCGCGCTCTCCACTTTTGTGATCCGCGATAGCGGTGCACGTCTCGTGTTTTGCGACGCCGCGCGACTTGCCGATTGCCCGGACGATCTGCCAACAGTCGTCTTCGATTCGACAGGCGAGGCGAGTTTCACTTCGTTTGTCGAACCTGGCCCGTTCGAGACTTTCGTGCCGACCGGGGATATGCCGGCGATGTTTCTCTATACGTCCGGCTCGACCGGCAAGCCGAAGGGCGTGATGCTCTCGCACGGCAGCCATCTGTGGGTGGCGCGTACGCGAGCGCGCGCGCAGCCGCCTGCGGCGCATCGCTTTCTGGTGGCCGCGCCGATGTATCACATGAACGCGCTGACGCTCGTGCTGATGTCGTTGTACGGGCACGGTAGCGTCGTGCTGCTTCCGCAATTTACCGCGCGCATGTACATCACGGCAATCGAGCGTTATCGGGTCACGTGGCTCACCTCTGTCCCGCCAATGATCGCGATGATGCTGCGCGAAAGGGAGTTGCTTGCGCGCACCGATCTTTCATCGGTGCGCTTCATCCGGATGGGCTCGGCGCCCGTCGGCGAGAGTCTGCTTGCGCAGATCGGTGAGGTATTGCCGAATGCGAAGCTCACTAACGTCTATGGTACGACCGAGGGCGGGCCGATCGTGTTCGGACCACATCCGCAACGGATCGAACCGCCGTTGCTGTCGGTCGGATATCCCCATCCCGAAGTCAGCGTCAAGTTGCTCGACGCACCGCCGACCGGTGTTGCAACCGGCGTGTTGGCCGTTAAAAGCCCCGCCGTCATGCTCGGATACCACAACCGGCCCGACCTGCCGCTTCCGGTGACAGCAGACGGCTTCTATATAACGGGCGACGTATTTCACCGTGACGAGCAGGGCTTCTATACATTCGTCGGCCGTGCGGACGACATGTTCGTGTCGGGCGGCGAAAACATCTTTCCCGGTGAAGTCGAGCAAATGCTGGAGACGCACCCGGACATCGTCCAGGCTTGCGTGGTTCCGGTCGCCGACGACATCAAGGGAACCAAGCCGGTGGCGTTCGTGGTGCGCCGCGCAGGCGCGTCGCTAACGGAAGAGGAAGCCAAACAGTTCGCGCTGACCCATGCGCCCGCATACCAGCACCCGCGGCGCGTGTGGTTCGTCGATGCATTGCCGCTTGCGTCCACGAACAAGATCGATCGCGCCGCATTGAAAGCCATAGCGCGTGCGTCGCTGCAGGATAGCGAGACCGCGTAAGTGAAACCGATACGACATTCAACACCTTGGAGTTCAGTATGAACGAGAACTTTCGCGAGTTCCTGGAACGCCTGCGCGCGGCACAGCAACTGGTCGATATCCGGCAGCCCGTCGATATTCGCCACGTGGGCACGCTCGTCGACCAGAGCGACAAGGCGCTCCTGTTTCATAACGTGATCGGCTACGACATGCCGCTGCTGTCGGGCATCATCCGCACGCAGCAGCGCGCGATGATGGCAATGGGTTGCGACAGCTACTCCGAAATCGAAAAGATGCTGGCGCATGGCATCCAGAACCCGATTCCGCCTAAATATGTCGCCACGTCGGCGACGAAAGAAGTGATCTACAAAGGCGACGATGTCGATCTGTTCCGCCTGCCCATTCCAATGTCTTCGATTTTTGACGGCGGCCCAATGATCACCGCAGGTATCGTGATTTCGCGCGATCCGGAGTACGGGTTGAACAGCGGCATCTACCGCTTCATGGTCAAGGAAAAGGCGCTGAGCGGTATCGACATCGTAACGCCGAACAATATGCGCATGTTCGCGCAGCGTGCCTACGAACAGGGACGTCCGTGCCCCATCTCCATTTCGATCGGCAACCACCCGATGGAAATCATGGGCGCCGGCTATCGCGCACCGATCGGCGTGGATGAAATGGCGATCGCGGGCGGCATTCGAGGCGTGCCGGTCGAACTGGCGCCTTGCGAGACTGTCGATCTGCCCTATATCGCCGACTCGGAAATCGTGATCGAAGCGGAAATCCTGCCGACGGGTTGGACGCAACCGGAAGGCCGTTTCGGCGAATTCACCGCGTTGATGGGCGGGCTGCACTGGAATCCGGATGTGCGCATCAAGGCGATCATGCATCGGCGGGACGCGATGTATTACTCACTGCACATGCCGTGGGAAAACACGTGGCTCGCGGCACCGACGCGCTATCAGGCGATCCGCAGCGCGCTGCGCACGGCCGGCGTGCAGGTGAAGGACATCAACGTGACGTTGGGCGGCCGCGCGTTCTGGCATGCGGTCATTTCGATCAGGAAACAGGCGGGCGAAGGCAAGAACGCGCTGCTGGCGGCGCTGTCGGTGATGGATCTGAAGCACGTGGTGGTGGTCGATGACGACATCGACGTGTTCAATGGGGAGCAGGTGGAATGGGCGATTGCGACGCGCGTGCAGGGTGACCGTGACCTGATCGTGATTCCCGGCGCGCGCGCGAAGCCGCTCGACCCGAGCCTGCCCGTGATGCCGCCTGGCATGGTGCCGACGGGCGCCAAGGTCGGTGTGGACGCAACGATCTCCGAAGGCATTCCGCACGAGCGCTACGAGCGCATCTCGTACGCGTACGCGGACACGGCGAAGATCGCGGACTACATCGGCGGGAAGGCGGATAGGGTGCACGTGTCGGAGCCGGAACAGGTGGAGGCGGCCGCAGCCGAAGCGCTCGCGCTCATCGGCGAAACACCGCTTTACTACACGGAACTCGCCGAACGGCTGTCGAAATACGACTTCCGCACGCTGGCTCGCGCGCTCGGCGAACTGCATGAACGCAAGCAGTTGTGGAAAACCGCGGAAGGCAAGCTGTGCGTGCGCGGTTCGCGCTTCGACGCCGTGCCGCCGACGCGGCGCTGATTGCCGCAGTGTCGTTCAGTGCGCTGCGCGGGCGGGCAGCGCTCCATCCACCCATCAATGAGCTGACCTGATGCAACCTTACCTGCTTGCAAGGCGTGTTCTGTTTGCCGCCGTGATGTTCCTGCTCGCACTGTCCGCGCAGGCCGCGCCGCTGCGCATCGGCTACTGGACGAGCGGCGTGAGCCTCGGCCTCGGCGCCGTGCTGGAAACCGGCGATTTCCTGAAGAAAGCCGGTATCGACGACGCGCGTTTCGTGCACTTCGCCGAGGTGAACGCACCGGCGAGCGGACTTGCCGCCAACGTGATCGACGTGAGTTTCAGCGTGGCGGGCGCGAGTGCGTTCAGCATCGCGGCGACGGGCGTGCCGATCAAAATCTTCGGCGCAACGGCACCGGCCGATGTCACATTTGTCACGCCCGCCGATTCGCAGATCCAGTCGATCGCGCAACTGCGCGGCAAGAAGATCGGCATGTCGCCGTCGGGAAGCTCGGTCGCATTGATGACGGCCGCGGTACTCAATGCGAATTACGGCTTCAACGCCCGCGATTATTCGCTGGTGCCGGGAAACGAGGCGCGCCTCGCGCAGTTTCTCGTGCAGCATCAGGTCGACGCCGCGGCGTTGCGCTCCGTCACGGTCGCACAATTGACGGAGGTGAAGACGCGGCGTCTCGGTACGCTGGTGGAAGAATGGCACAAGCTGACGAAGTCCGATGCGATGCCCTATCTGGGCGTGGCCGCGGCGCGCACGGAATTGATTCAGCGCGATCCGCAATCGGTCGCGAAGCTGATCGTCGCGATTCACAACGCAATCGCCTGGGGCAACGCGCACCCGGATCAGGTCGCGGCGATCCTGCAGAAAGTTGCGAATCTGCCCACAAGCGACGCGCAGATCTATGCCGCGCATTGGGCCGAGCTGAACAGCATTTCCTTCGAACCGGTCGATATCGACACGCTCAAGCGCGAGCAGCAGATCTTCGCTGCGAGCGGCTCGATCAAAGGCACGCTTCCGCCCGATGTATTCGCCACGGGGCCGTACGAAACGGCAAAGAAGATCATAGCGGGTCAAAAGCCATGAAGACGCCTTTGCGCGGGCAATGGCCGCATCTGGTGGATAAAGGAGATGTTGCATGAGATCCCAATCGGCAACACGGCGCCGCATCGTGGTCGGTATCAGCGGCGCTTCGGGCGCGATCTACGGTGTGCGTTTGCTCCGTCTGTTACGCGAGCTGGAGGTGGAGTCGCACCTGGTGGTCAGCCGTTCGGCGCAGGTGACGCTTGCGCAGGAGTTGCAGATGCGGCTTGCGGATCTGCAGGCGCTCGCCGACGTCAACTATCCGAACACCGATATCGGTGCGGCAATCTCGAGCGGCTCGTTTCGGGTCGACGGCATGATCGTTGCGCCGTGTTCGATCAAGACGCTATCGGAAGTGGCCACCGGCTGCACCAGCTCGCTGCTGTCGCGAGCGGCGGACGTGATGCTGAAAGAGCGTCGCCGTCTCGTGCTGATGGTGCGCGAGACACCGTTGCATGCGGGTCATATCCGCAGTCTCGCGGCTGCCACGGACGCCGGTGCGATCGTGTATCCGCCAGTGCCAGCGTTCTATGCGCTGCCGCAAACGCTCGAGCAGATGGTCGACCATACGCTCGGGCGCGTGCTTGATCTGTTCGATATCGAATCACGAACCGTACGCCGATGGAGCGGCACTGCTGGCTGATAAACAGTGCGACACGGCGTGCTTATTTTGTGTTCAGTTTACTTCCCGATATGCATCTCCTAGAATGATTTGAGGTTGGTGAGGTGCCTACAGAATGATGTAAGCATAATACGCGGCCATTCATGGATAGAGCGCACGGGGGCAATATGGTAGGAAAAGTAGTTTCTGGGGGCAAAGCCACGGCCGAGGGCAAGTTGCTGGGAGAGTCGACTTATCTGGCCATGCGGCAGGCGATACTGTCCTGCTCGCTGAAACCAGGCAGCATGCTGACCGAGGCTGCGCTGATGGAGCAATATGGCGTCGGCAAGTCGACCTGCCGGCTGGCGCTTGCGCGTCTCACGCATGAAGGGCTGGTGCGTTCGGTGCCGCGACACGGCTACGTTGTGGTACCGGTCACGCTGAAGGATGTCGAGGAGGTGTTCGCGCTGCGGCTCATTCTCGAACCCGAGGCCGCGCGGCTCGCGGCCGGCAAGGTGGACGCAAAGGCGCTGATGCGGATCGATCGCGCCGCGCGCGGCAATACCGCGTCGAAGAATCACGGCAACCGGATCGGGTTTTTCCTCGATGCGAACCGGGAGTTTCATCTGGTGATCGCAATGGCATCGGGCAATGACCGTCTGGTGCGAAGCATCTCGGTGCTGTTCGACGAAATGGCGCGGCTGGTGGCGCTCGGTTTCAGCGACGAAGACGACAGCCCGGAAATCGCCGACGATCACCGGCAGCTGGTCGAGGTGCTGTCGGCAGGGGACGGCAAGTCGGGCGCGCGCATTGCGCGCCGGCACATCGAGAAGTTTCGCGACATGACGATGGAGCGTGTGCTGCGCAGCATGAAGCAGGACTTCGAGCGCGCGCCGCTGGTTGCGATGGGCAAGTAAGGCGGAGATTCCGCCTTTGCTTCAGGCGGATGTCTCGATGAATGGTTGCACCGTGCTTTATGTTTTGATAGGACATTTAGTAATCCTTCAAAGATGATGCTGGGAAGACCGGCGACGTCGCTACTTCGGGCAAAGCACCATGAAATCATTTCGTTCCGTTCTAAAGGCAGCATGCGCACTCGCAATAGCCGGCGCGTGCCTTACCAGTGCGTATGCGGCGCCGCTGCGCGTGGGCTACTGGACCAGTGGCACCAGTCTCGGTTTCGGTGCCGTGCTCGAAGCGCAGAAGTTCTTTGAGAAACAGGGTCTGCAGGTGCAGTTTCTTCACTTTCCTGACGTGAACGGACCGACTACCGCGCTGGCATCGAACGCAATCGATCTGGCATTCGGCACCAGCCTCGCGGGAGCATTCAGCCTGAGCCAGCAGGGTGTGCCGGTCAGGATGGTGGCTGCTACGCAGATTGTCGATGCGGAAATCGTCGTGCTCGCGGATTCGCCGATCCATTCCGCGGGTGAACTGCGCGGCAAGAAAGTCGGCATGTCGCCAATCGGCAGTGCGACCACTGGCGTCGGCACTGCCGTGCTGGACGGAAATTACGGGCTCAAGCTTGCCGACTATCGCCTGGTTGCCGGCGACGAACCGCGTCTTGCGCAGTTCCTCGTCCAGAAGAACGTCGACGCAGCCGTGATGCGTCCCACCACGGTGGCGCAAGTGCCGGACAGTGCGCAGAAAGTCCGCGTCATCACGACTTTGTCCGATCAATGGAAACAGATGACGAAAGCGAGCACACCACCCTATATCGGTGTCGCCGTGATGCGCAGCGAGTGGCTCAAGGACAACCCCGCCGATGCGGCGAAGGTGCTTGCGGCGATGCGCCAGGCACTGGCCTTCGGCGCGGCCAACCCCGACGCTGTCGTGGCGATACTCAAGAAGGCTGGCAACATGAGCGACGAGGGCGCGCGTTTCTATGGCGACCACTGGTCGACCATGAATACGGTCTCGTTCAAATCGGGCGACATCGACACACTGAAACGCACATTCGAAGTCTTCAGGGCCGCCGGAACGCTGAAGGGCGAACTTCCCGCGGATCTCTTCTATCAGAAACCCTATCTCGACTCGGAAGCAGTCAAATGAGCGGATATCGGGGATTGGCCAGTGGCCACAGCCGCCGCCGTGGAGTACGGGCCTTCAGCAACGGAGCAGCAATATGACGGAAAAATGCGGGGGTGCGGTCGCGACTATTGGATTTCCCACTAGCCGGATCCGCTGGCCGGAAGAGGGCATTACACGTGTTCCGCTACGTGTGTTCTCCGATGCCGCAACCTACGAGCGCGAGCAGCATGCCGTGTTTCGCGGACGCACATGGAGTTTCCTCTGCCTCGACATCGAGATTCCAAACCCAGGTGATTACATCACGACCAAGGTCGGGCATACGTCGGTAATTGTCGTGCGTCAGCACGACGGCGCCATTGGTGCGCTCGTGAACAAGTGCGTGCACAAGGGCTCGGTGCTTTGCTACGAAGCGCAGGGGCACCGCAAGCGTGCGAACTTCGTTTGCCCTTATCACAACTGGGTCTATAACTTCGACGGCGAACTGACGAGCGTCGCATTCGAGAAGGGTGTGCAGGGCAAAGGCGGCATGCCGGAGGATTTCGACAAATCGAAGTTCCATCTGACGAAGCTGCGCGTGGAGACCATCCGCGGCCTCGTGTTCGGGTCGTTTTCCGAAGAAGCGCCGACACTAAAGGACTATCTCGGACCGACAATGGTGCGGCACATGGAGCGCACGCTATATGGGCAGGTAAAGATACTTGGCCGCTATAGTCAGGTGATGCACAACAACTGGAAGCTTTACGTCGAGAATAGCCGAGACAATTATCACCCGAGCCTGCTGCATGCGTTTTTCTCGACGTTCAAGATCAACCGGCTGTCGGCGGAAGGCGGTACGTCGCAGGATGAAGACAGCCGGCATCACATCACCTTTACGAAGCGCTATACCGACATTGGCGATCAGGCATACGACTCCGGGGTGATTCGCGCAATGCGGGACGATTTCGGCCTGAAGGATCCTTCGCTGATCGATCAGTGGATGGAGTATCCCGATCAGATCACCAATGCGATTCAGAGCATTTTTCCGGGTTTCGTGCTGCATCAGATCATGAACTCCATCGGCGTTCGGCAGGTGGTGCCGCTCGGTGTGGATCGATGCGAATTGATCTGGACCGTGCTCGGTTTCGAGCAAGACACACCGGAGCAGACGCTCATCCGGCGCAAGCAGAGCAATCTCGTCGGGCCTGCGGGTTTTGTGTCGATGGAAGACGGCACGATAGGCGCGTTCGTCGAAAAGGGGATTCGCGGGGATCTTGACGACGTTGCCGTGATCGAGATGGGTGGCAAGGGCATCGGCCCGATGGCGACCCGCGCAACCGAAACCTCAGTGCGCGGCTTCTGGAAATTCTATAGAGAACTGATGGATGTCTAGCACGACGCGCTACCCTGACCTGGAGGTCAGCACCCAGACGGGCGCGAGTATCGCGCGCCTGATGGCCCGCTATTGCAGTTCGATCGACAATGGCGACTTCGACCGCTGGCCGGAGTTCTTCACCGAAGATTGCACTTACCGCATTCTCACTCGCACCGATTTCGAAGCGGGTCGCGACTTCGGCATCTGGTTCTGCAACACGCGCGGCATGCTGCTGGATCGCGTCAGTTCGATCCAGTCGGTTAACGTGTTCGAACCGCATGTCTACCGTCATGTACTTGGACCGACGGAAGTCGTCAGCGTCGAAGACGGGCTGATCGGCTGCGAAACCAGCTACATGGTCGTGCGAACGGGCTATGAAGGCGGCATGGTTGTGTTCAGCGTCGGACGTTATATCGATCAGATCGTCGTCGAAGGCGGCCGCGCGTTGCTGCGTGAGCGCACGGTCGTTACGGATTCGTGCCGCTACGACACGCTAGTTGCGCTCCCCCTGTAAGGATGTCGCCCCGGATGACCGAACCTGCCCGCCGATACCGGCTGCACCTCGAAAGCCAGCGGCATCAGTCGCCGGCCTTTCATCTTCACGAAGCCGTATGGCAGGTCGCCAGCGCGCGACATCCCGATCTCGCACGGCACATCGACGTGACGTTCGGCTGGGACGGCGAGCGGTTCGCGCGTCCGCTCGACGACGTCGACTTCCTGCTGGCGTCGAGATTTCCGCATGAGGCGGTGAACGACGCGCCAAGTCTGCGCTGGATTCACACGACAGGTGCCGGCGTCGATCAGTTGATGCCGCTCGATCGTCTGCGCCGCGACCTGATCCTGACGAACAGTAGCGGCATTCATAGCGACAAGGCGGCCGAATACACGCATATGGCGTTGCTGATGCTGAATGCGCAAATGCCGGCCATGTCACAGGCGCAGCGGGAACATCGTTGGGACGCGCGGCTCACCACGCCGATTCGCGGCAAGACGGCGCTGATAATCGGTTTCGGCGATCTGGGCATGGCGGCGAGCCGCGCGGCACGTGCGCTCGGCTTGCGAGTAGTCGCATTGAACCGGAGCG
The DNA here is from genome assembly GCA_001319865.1 of Burkholderia sp. E7m39. Lineage (GTDB taxonomy): Bacteria > Pseudomonadota > Gammaproteobacteria > Burkholderiales > Burkholderiaceae > Paraburkholderia > Paraburkholderia bengalensis. The sequence goes on from BBSL01000117.1 coordinate 21,619, forward strand.
GTGCGGCGCCGGCGCAGGCGGTGGAAACAGTCGATGTACTCGCAACGATCGCCGCACTCGACGACTGGCTGCCTCAGGCTGACTTCGTCGTTATCACGGCGCCGCTCACGGCCGAGACACGCCATCTGCTTTCCGCCGCGCGCCTCGCCCGCATGCGGCCGGGTGCGGGCGTTGTCAATCTTTCGCGCGCAGCGCTGATCGACCATGCCGCGTTGTTCGAGCGATTGCGTTCAGGAGAGTGCGGTGGCGCGCTGCTCGATGTATTCAATCCTGAACCGTTGCCGGCCGACCACGTGGCGTGGGACGTGCCGAGACTCGTCGTCACGCCGCACATTTCGTGCGACTCGCCCGATTACAACCTGCGGGTCCTCGAACTCTGGTTTGCAAATTTCGCGCGATTGCTGCGCGGCGAACCGCTGGGGAACATCGTCGATCGTTCACGCGGTTATTGAACCGCTAGACGGGGACGCTATCGCGGGTGACCGACCCGGAGCTGTGGGGCGAGCTTGTCGCGCAGTCGATTGGGAGATCCGTTAATCGATGGGCCGGACCGAAAATGGACGGCGCGTCCGACAAGTCCTGCACATCGGTTGTGGCCGTCAGCCGACCGCTTGAAGATCTGCGGGCAAGGGTCCCCAAAGACCCGCGGCTCATACACGGGCTCCCGGCCGTGTTCAGTACATTAGTGTGCAACTAACCGTCGAGTGCGCCGCGACCATGCGTCCGCTTCGCCAGAACCGCGGCCACCAGAAAGAGGCCCACTGCCGCATCCGGTGAACCTACCGTCCGTCGCTCGCGATGCTGTCTCCGGTATCGATCACCGGCGGCCAGGGAAACCCAGCGCTAAAACTACGCGAAGCCTTCGATATCTCATCGAGTGCGCGCCACCTTCGCCTCGCGCGCGCTTTTTTTCGCCGAGTCACCCTCATTCCGCGTAAACCCGCTTGCGTGCCATTTTTGATGATTCTATATTGCAGTTCACCATCAACTATTACGATGCGATAGACAATGAGTGACGACGTTCTGTTTTCGAAACACGGCCGCGTCGCGGTCATCACGCTGAATCGTCCCGAACGGCTGAACGCCTGGACTACGCCGATGCGCGAATCGATCATTGCGGCGCTCGAGGGCTTCAACGCCGACGACGATGTCGCCGCGATCATCATGACGGGCGCGGGCAATCGCGCGTTCTCGGCGGGGCAGGATCTGGCCGAGGCGCACAACTTCGACGGCGAACGCGCCGTAGCGTGGGTCAAGGAGTGGCAGCGCTATTACGCGGCGCTGCGCGGCCTGTCCAAGCCGCTCGTGATGGCGCTCAACGGTACCGCTGCAGGTTCGGCGTTTCAGGTCGCCTTGCTCGGCGATATCCGCGTGGGCCACCCGGGCGTGCGCATGGGCCAGCCGGAGATCAATGCGGGCATCGCGAGCACGACCGGGCCGTGGATCATGAATTCGATGCTCGGCATGTCGCGCACCATCGAGCTCACGCTCACCGGCCGTCTGATGGACGCCGACGAGTGCTATCGCATCGGGCTGATTCATCACATCGTCGACGAAGACAAGGTCTTCGAGAAAGCGCTCGAAATTGCAACGGAACTCTCCGCCAAGCCGCCCGTCGCGATGCGTCTCGACAAACAGCGTTTCCGCGAGATGACCGAACCGGGTTTCGTCGACTGTATCGAGGCGGGGGAGCGTATCCAGCGCGAGGCGTACGACTCGGGCGAGCCCGCTCGCATGATGGAAGAGTTTTTCAAAAAACGTGCCAAATAAAGCGGGCGGAAGCCGGGCAGTTCCTTCTCAACCCTAGTGCGAGAGACCTGAACCATGACAGAAGACTTCAATCCGACGCGCCGCCGCATTCTGCGCGGCGCAGGCGCGCTCGCCGTGGCCGGCATGATGCCGCTCGCCGCACGCGCTCAAACCAGGCAGATCGTCGTCTCGGACCCGGGCGGCCCATACACGACCGCGTATCGCGAAGCCTTCTATGACCCGTTCGAGAAAGCGACGGGCATCAAGGTCGTCAGCGTGGCGCGCGAATCGCAGCCGGTCGCCCAATTCGCGGCGATGGTGCAAACGAAGAACTATGTGTGGGACGTCACCACGCTGACGCTATCGGCGGACATTCCGTATCTCGAAGCGAAAGGCCTGCTCGAGCCGATCGGCCTGAAAGCGAGCGACTATCCGGACATCATGCCCGAGGCGATCACGCCCAACTGGCTTGGTGTCGACGTGTATTCGACCGTGCTCGCGTATCGCGCGGACAAGTTCAAGGACAACGGCCCAAAGTCGTGGGCGGACTTCTGGGACGTGAAGAAATTCCCCGGCCGCCGCTGCCTGCGCCGCAGTCCGCTCGACACGCTGGAACAGGCGCTGCTCGCCGACGGCGTTCCGCTCGACAAGCTCTATCCGCTCGACGTGGACCGCGCATTCAGGAGTCTCGACAGGATCAAGCCGTACATCAACATCTGGTGGTCCTCTGGCGCGCAGGCGATGCAGGCGATCCAGAGCGGCGACGTCGACATGATCTCGACCTGGAACGGCCGCGCGCAGGCCGCAAAGGACAGCGGCGCGCCGGTGACGATCGTGTGGAGTCAGGGCCTGTATTCGATCGAAGGCTGGGGCATTCCGAAAGGCACGCCGCACGCCGATGCCGCGAGGCAGTTCGTGCGCTTTTGCGCCGACGCGAAGCGTCAGGCTTCGCTCACACGCACGCTCGCCTACGGCCCGACCAACAAGAAGTCCTTCGAAACGATCAGCAAGGAGCGCGCGACGCTCCTGCCAACCGCCCCGGACAACATCAAGGACATGAAGCTGCCGAGCCCGCAATGGTGGGAAGAGAACCGCCAGAAGGTCACCGAGCGGTTCAATTCGTGGATCATTTCGTAAGGAGCGGACGATGAGCTCGAAACTCGAGGCGATCGGCGTCGCGAAGCGCTATGGCGATTCGGTTGCGCTGGAACCGACGGACCTCGCCGTGCAAGCGGGCGAATTCCTGACGCTGCTCGGTCCCTCGGGTTCGGGCAAGACGACCCTGTTGCAGATGATTTCCGGCCTCGTCGCGCCGAGCGCAGGGCGCATCGAGATCGACGGACGCGACGTCACGCATGTCGAAGCTGGCAAGCGCGGCATCGGCATGGTCTTTCAGAGCTATGCGCTCTTTCCGCACATGAGCGTGTGGGACAACGTCGCATACGGCCTGCGCATGCGCCGCAAATCGCGCGACGAAGTGCGTGCCGCGGTGGACGACGCGCTTGCGATGGTGCGCATGACCGAGTTCGCAAAGCGCTTTCCGAAGGAGTTGTCGGGCGGGCAGCAGCAGCGCATCGCGCTCGCGCGCTGCTTCGCGTACCGGCCTTCCGTGATTCTGCTCGACGAGCCGCTCGGCGCGCTCGACAAGAAACTGCGCGAACACATGCAGACCGAGATTCGATGCCTGCACAAGGAACTCGGCGCGACCTTCGTCTACGTGACGCACGATCAGGACGAAGCGCTCACGCTTTCGGACCGAATCTGCCTGATGAATCAGGCGCGCATCGAGCAGGTGGGCACGCCCGCCGATCTATACGATCGTCCCGCCACCCGCTTTGCGGCGGGCTTCATCGGTCATTCGAATCTGCTCGAAGGCGAACTTGATGCTGCGCGCGGCGCCGCCGGCGAGCCGGTCCTGCTCGCCGCGGGCGGCCGCATTCCTTTGCCGCTCGGCGCATCGGGCGCGCCCGCCACGCGTCACACGCTGCTTCTGCGTCCCGAAGCGCCGCGTCTCGTCGAACCGCACAGCGGTTTCGTGGCGGGCATCATCGCGGATGTCGTGTTCTTTGGCAGCGATACGCGCGTGTCGCTTTCGATGAGCGACGGCAGCGAGCTGACCGTACGGTGCGAGCGCAGCGTGACACCGCGCATCGGCGACAAGGTGGGGCTCACCTGGGATCCGCACCGAACGACGTTGCTGCACGCCTGAGGAGCCGCCATGACCATCGCTCTTCATGCGTTGCGCGAAAATGAGGCGTCGCGGCGCGGCCGGTCTGTCATGCTCGCGCGCTGCATGTGCTTTCTGCCGATCGTGCCGACGTTGCTGTTTCTGCTGGTGTTTTTCGTCGTGCCCGTCGGCGAGATACTGCAAGGCGGTCTCGTCAGCGCCGACGGTCAGATCGGCTTCGCGCAGTTTGAGCGCATCGCGCGCACACCTGTTTATGCGAAGGTGCTGTGGATCACCTTCGCCATCTCGTTCCTGACGGCGGCACTGTCCATCCTGCTCGGCTATCCCGTTGCGTACATGCTGAGCCGGCTGCCGGAGCGTGTGCGCGAGCGCCGGCTGCTGTGGATCATGTTGCCGTTCTGGACCAGCTATCTCGTCAAGACGTACGCGTGGATGTTGCTGCTCTCCAAGACGGGCGTGCTGTCCACGATCGCGCTCTCGCTCGGTTTCGTGCACGAGACGAGCGGTACGATACCGTCGCTGACGGGGGTGCTGGTCGGCATGGTGCATTCGATGCTGCCGCTCGCCGTCATGACGATGCTTCCCGTGATGCGCGGTATCGACGACCAGCTCGCGCAGGCGGCTGAGACGCTCGGCGCACAACGCAGCATGAGCTTCTTCACGGTGTTTCTGCCGCTCTCTTCGCCGGGCGTGGCGGCGGCGGGGCTGCTCGTGTTCATTTCGAGCCTCGGCTTCTTCATCGTGCCGGCGCTTCTCGGCTCGCCGAAGGAAACCATGATCGCGCAGCTCGTGATCTCGTCCGTCCTCGAACTCTTCGACATGCGGTTCGCCGGCGCGCTGTCCACAGTCCTGCTGGTCTGCTCGATTGTCATCTTCTTCGTCTATGACCGCATGGTCGGTCTCACGTCGCTGACGGGCGAAGTGACGGAGCGGTCGCGCGGCTCGCGCTCACAGGGATTCAGGCTCGCACTGCTGATGATGGCGGGCCGCGTCTTCGCGCCGTTCATGATGCGCCGCAACGCGCTTGCAGACACGGCGGCTCGCGCCGCGAGCCCGCTCGGACTCTATACGTGCGTCATCATGGCGCTGCTCGTGGTGCCGGTGCTGTCGGTGATTCCGTATGCGTTCACGTCGAGCGACTACATCGCGTTTCCGCCGAAGTTCATCAGCACGCGCTGGTTCGGCACCTTCATGGACTCGCCCGTATGGCGTAGCGCGATCATTCGCTCGTTCGAAGTCGGTCTGGGCACGGCGCTGCTGTCGCTGCTGCTCGGCTTCGGCGCGACGCTCGCGATGACTCGCATGCCGCGCCGTACGAGCAAGCCGGTTTTCGCGCTGCTGGTTGCGCCGTTGATCGTGCCGCGCATCGTCGTCGCAGTGGGTCTGCTATATCTGCTCGGCCGCCTGGGACTCACGGGCACGAATCTCGGCCTTATCTTCGGGCATACGGTGCTGGCGATTCCTTATGTGGTCGTTACGCTCGCGGCAGGCTTCCAGCGCTTCGACTGGCGTCTGGACGATGCAGCCCGCGTGATGGGCGCGTCTGCGTTGCGGCGCATTACGTCGGTCGTGCTGCCGCTGCTCATGCCGAGCGTCACGGCGGCGTTCCTGTTCGCGTTTCTCGTTTCTTTCGACGATCTGACGATCGCGATCTTCGTGAGTGGCGGCATCAATTCGACGCTGCCGAAGCAGATGTGGGACGACATCCAGCTCGCGATCACGCCGACACTCGCCGCCGTGTCGACCACGCTGGTCATTCTGATCGCGCTCGTCGTGGCGGTGTCTTCCTGGCTCAAGCGCCGCGCGCGCTGAATCCTGGGCTTTTCAATCGATACAGGTATGCATCTCTATCCGGAATACTTCGCTCACCGGCACGCAGACGACGATCTGGACTGCGTGCCACTGCTCGCGGCGGGATTGCGTCGTGGACCATCGCGCACCATCGCGCACTTTGACGATGAGAGGATCACCTGCCATGACATCGCGCGGCGTGTCGCGCAGTTGCAGCGGTGGTTCGCAGAGGAAGGGCTCGTGCCGGGCGACCGTGTCGCCGTGATGCTCGGCAACAGCGCAGAGCACGTTCATCTGATCTACGCGCTCGTGCTGAGCGGGCTTGTCTGGGTGCCGGTGAACACGAAACTGCGCGCAGCGGGCCTCGAGTATCTGCTGCTGCACTCGGAGCCGAAGCTGCTCATCATCGATGACGAATTCGAGGCCGTGACCGCGACGATCGACTGCGCTGCGACGCGGCGCGTGCGCATCCCCGCGCTCGATGCGCAGGAACCGCATGCGTCATTCACGAGCCCGGATATCGGCGTGCATGATCCGCTGTGCATCATCTATACGTCGGGCACGACGGGCGCGCCGAAAGGTGTTGTCTTCACGCACCGGATGATGCGCATCGCGGGCGAAGCCGCGCTGTGCGTGGCGGATGTGCACGAAGGCGACAGGCTGTTTCTGTGGGAGCCGCTGTGTCATATCGGCGGTGCGCAGATGCTGCTGCTTCCGTTCCTCGAAGCCGTGACCTTGCACGCAGTGCCGCGCTTCTCGGCCTCGCAGTTCTGGCCGCAGATCCAGCGCGCCCGCGCGACGCAGCTGCATTACCTGGGCGGAGTGCTCGATATCCTGATGCAACTGCCGCCCGACGCGCAGCCTGAAACGCACACGCTGCGCGTCGCGTGGGGCGCGGGCGTGAGCGCGTCTGCGTGGACGGCGGTGCAGGGGCGGCTCAACGTGAGCCTGCGGGAATGCTATGGCATGACCGAGTGTTCGAGCTTCGCGACCGCGAATGCGACGGGGAAGCCAGGGTCAATCGGCCGCGCGCTGCCGTGGATCGAGATCGAACTGCTCGACGAGGAAGGCGAGCCCGTGAAGGACGGCGAGGCGGGCGAGATCGTGTTGTCGAGCAAGGTGGACGGCACGTTTTTGCCGGCCTACCTGAAGAATCCGGACGCGACCCGAGCCGCGTTGCGCAACGGCAGGCTGCACACGGGCGACCGCGCGCGACGCGATGCCGACGGCGATTTCTTCTTTATCGGCCGGCAGACGGATAGCATGCGGGTGCGTGGCGAAAACGTATCGGCGTGGGAGATCGAGCGCATTTTCGCGGAGCATCCGGCCGTTCATGCCAGCGCGGCGATCGGCGTGGCGTCTGCGATCGGCGAGCAGGATATTCTGCTCAACGTGCAGTTCAAGGACGCCCCGGTGGACTGGGAAACCATGCACGCGTGGGCGCGCGAGCGGCTCGCCAGTTTTCAGTTGCCGCGCTATTACCGCGCGGTGGAAAGCTTTGAGCTGACGGCGAGCGAGCGGATCAAAAAGCATCTGCTGCCGCGCAATGTGGACGACGCCTGGGATCGGATGAACAAAGCTCGGGCGTGATATCGCTATCCGATACTGCTTTATGGTCATGCGATAATTCGCCAACAATAGCGAAGATGAACATGTGATGACCCACGCGCCGAAAGTTCCGCGCAAGCGCAAGAACCCAGCGACGAAGCCGCAGGCCGAGGCGGCGGATCCGACTGCCTCTCCGCTGTACGTGCAGTCCGTCGAAAAGGCGATGAAAGTGCTCACCGCCTTCGACGGCAGCAAGCGTCAGTTGTCGCTGTCCGAGATCTCGGCGCTCACGGGTTTCGACCTGAGCGCGACGCAGCGCTTCACGTTCACGCTCGCGGCGCTCGGCTATCTTTTCAAGGATGCCGACAGCCGCAAGTACGAACTGTCGCCCAAGTTGCTGGACTTTACCTACCATTACCTGACGTCCAACGAACTCGTGAGTCGTGCGACGCCTTATCTTCAGCAACTCGGCTCGGAGACGGAGGAGGCCACCAATCTTACCGTGCTCGACGACACGGACATCGTGTTCGTGCTGCGAATCGTGAGCCGCAATGTTTTCAACGCCCACGTGATTACCGGGTCGCGTCTGCCCGCATACTGCACTGCGCCGGGGCTCGCAATCCTGGCGACGCTACCGGACGGAGAAGTCGACGACATCCTGTCGCGCACGAATCTCGTGCCGTATACGTCGTCGACCGTGTATCAGCCGCGCAAGATCAAAGACCGCATCGCGCAGATCCGAAAGCAGGGGTACGCGCATACTGAAGACGAGTACTTCGTCAGCGATATTTCGACGGCGGCGGCGATCACCAATGCGCACGGGCGAGGGATAGGCGCGGTGAATATCGCTGTGGCCAGATCACGATGGCATGCCGACCGCGACGAGCGGCGCTTCGCCGATCTGGTGATTTCCACGGCGTCGGCAATTTCGACGCGGCGTCGCGTCGAATAACGCTCCCTACTTGTTAATCTTCGCCCGCGTCTCTTCTGCTAACTTCAAATGCTCTTGTAGTACGGGCCTCGCACTGGCGGCCAGTGCCCGTACATCAGGGTCGCTTGCATGTTGGGCCTCATCGCTGAACTGCTTGACGTCATCCTTGTGGTCCGAGACGTTATGCTCCATAAAAACCTTGTCAAATGCGTGCCCGGTCAGCGGCTTGAGCGCAGCCTGAGTTGCCTCTTGACTTATTGAAATCCCGCTAGGCAAGTTGTAGCCCTTGCGCTTTGCGAGGCTTTCGATCTGGGCATCGAGTGACTGATGGTCGGCAATCATGCGTTTGGCAAACGCCTGCACCGATGTGTCCGACGATTTGCGCAGCGCGAGCTGGCACGACTGGATTTCGGCGCGGCCATCCTCAATGGCAGAACCAAGGAAATCGCTGGGGTCCTTTACATCGTCGGCGTGCGCCATGGTTGCGCCTGCTATCAGTAGCAAACAGGTGACTGCCTTCAAGGCGACATAATGGCGCGCCCGCATCGGCCGCTTTGCTTCGGCGGATGCGCGCACGTCGCGCAATTCGGGTATGAGACAGCGTGTCGGCATCGGTGCCTCCTTCATTAGCAAGTTTCCGTTGATGAGCATTGCTTGTGCCGCGGCGCACTCCTGTGCAAGAGGTGCTGGGAGCTTCGCTCGCAGTGGCCAAGCGGGAAGTGGCTGACCAGGCGCTCGGTGGAGCAACTGCAAACGGCAATCCCGGCGAACGGGACGCCGTTATCCGGGTATCTGGTCAGGAAATATCCATCTATGAGGCGCTCGTCTGCTCCGGGCTTGACCGGACTAATATCAAGAAGTATTTCGACAAGCTGTTGTCCTACGGTGTCTGTGACATCTATTTCCACGTCACTTACTCGTACGCAAAGGAGCTCAAACCTCTCCTGGAGTATGTTGAACACATGCTCAAGCACGAGGTTTCTCCCGGTCTCACATATCTCGCCTGCGAGTTTGTGGGACCTCCGGATTACGAAACAAGCGGGTATATCGCGACCTACCGTGTCGACCACCGGGAGGTGGCGGTGGTGTTCTTGATTGTTGACCTTACGGTCTCGTGGCCTCCGGTGGCTGAGGCAACCGCTTCGACGATCCAGGCGGCGTGCTCGCCAGAACCAACGACTGCTTCGCAACAGCCGGCATGAGCATCTCCATCTGCGAAGTTTGACCGCAATCGCTGGGCGAAGCAGACGTTGTTCGACGAAACCCGAACGGCTAAAAAGGGACTGTGAGTGCACGTTCGGTTTCGGTGGATAAGTTATTCGCAACTGCCGATATGCCAATGTCGGGGTTGGTACGCAAACTTCCTGGACGTATAAACAGCGATATCGGTCCTCAAAAACGACAAGAACTGGTTGTCTTGGTGCGACATCAATTGATGAATTCCACAACCACCACTAACTCATGCCGAAGCATGTCGCTTGCGAGAGGCCCCTCCAGACGTCGACCGACGTCAAAGCGGTGTCTGCCACAGTTCACATAACAGCTGACGAAAAACCGGTATGGCCAATTCCAGCAGGGGCCCTCGTGGGCGCTGCGCTGACGTCGCAATCCATAGCGTTGTGTGAAGCGGAGGATCTTCGATGGGGCGCACAAGGAACTCTTGTTGTTGCCCACCTGAGTGCACGGCCTTCAGCGAAAGCACTGCATGAAGCTCTTCGTCATGCACGAGATTGAGAATGGCGGGAATGCTTTCGATCTCCAACGCAATGCAGGGCTTCAACGATGCCTGAGCCATTGCAGCCTCCAGCAGAAGTCGAATCGAATGTGGACGGCTCGGCATGACAAGCTGCTTTTGAGCCACTTCCGCAAGGCTGACGGGTTTCCCCGCCAAATCTTCTGATGAGAGAGGCGCCGAGCGGGACGAGACCAGGTACAACTGCTCACTCAATACTGGGGATAGCTCGACGCTCGGGGAAGTCGAATTTGTGTAGACGATAGCGCAGTCCGCGCGCCCCATGGTTAACCATTCCAACGCGTAGGCCGAGAGGCCCTCGAGGAGGCAGAGCGTCGCTTTCGGAAAACGTTCGCGAAATCGTCGAACTAAAGGCGCAGTCATTACCGAACTTACGCTCGGCGGCAAGGCGACCACGAGCCTCCCCGTCGCTTCTCCGCGTTCGTCCTCCATATCTGAATGAACGCGCTGGACCTGCGAAAGGATGCTCCGGCTATGTTCAAGCAGCCGCCTTCCAGGTTCAGTAAGCGTGACTCCGCGGCCATTCCTTTCTAAAAGCACCTGCCGAAACTCCAACTCAAGCGCACGTACCTGCCGGCTCAAGACGGGTTGCGCAATCGAAAGAAGGTTTGCTGCCTTCGTGAAGCTGCCCAGTTCGGCAACGTGGACGAAATATTCAAGTTGACGCAGTTCCACGGCCGCCTCCTGAGATGCAATTGTGGCATATCTAATATACACGAAATGACATTGTCTACTATCAGATACTGTAAAAGAATACGGTATCGAAGATGACACGACCCTCAGGAGACACATGCAACGCCCCATTCCCTGCCTGTTTATGCGCGGCGGAACCTCGCGAGGCCCCTTTTTCCGGGCGGAGGATCTGCCAACCGACCTATCCACTCGGGACCGCGTGCTGCTCGACGTCATGGGATCGCCCGACCTGAGGCAAATAGATGGACTCGGCGGCGCTCATCCGTTGACCAGCAAGGTCGGTATCGTCCGGCGGGGATCTCGCCCCGATATCGATCTCGAGTTTCTATTCGCACAGTTGCAGCCAGACGCGGACACGGTAGATACGACCCCGAATTGCGGGAACATGCTTGCCGCAGTCGTTCCGTTTGCCCTTGAGGTGGGATTGCTCGCACCTCGAGGAAGGCAGACGACCGCGCGCGTTCTGACGCTGAACACTGGAATGTCCTGTGACATCACCGTTGACACGCCGGAAGGACGTCCTGAATACGACGGTTCTGCGCGAATCGACGGCGTCCCTGGAGCTGCGGCGCCGGTGAGTATCAATTTCCTAAATACGGCCGGCTCGGTCTGCTCGGCGATGTTACCTACGGGTCGGGTCCGGGATCGAATTGATCTGGGCGACGGACGCACGCTCGACGTGACCTGCATCGATAACGGAATGCCGATGGTGCTGGTGCCGGCAGAGGCGCTGGGCCGAACCGGGCGTGAGTCGGTTGCAGATCTCAATGCCGATATCGAGCTTAAGGCTGAGCTCGAAGCGTTACGACGTAGGTGCAGTGAAGCAATGGGTCTTGGCGACACATCGTCAAAGAACTACCCAAAGATGTGCCTCGTTTCGCGACCTGTCGCAGGCGGAGCATTATCGACGCGCTGCTTTATTCCTCATGTCTGCCATGACGCTATCGGTGTGTTAGCGGCCGTTACTGTCGCTACTGCCTGTGTACTTGATGGCAGTGTCGCGCACGACCTTGCCTCTACATCAAGTGGCGTTGTCAAGCAGGTATCGATCGAACATCCATCCGGGGAGTTCAGTGTTGAACTGGAAGTCGATGCCACAAATCCACACGTCGTTAAACGTGCTGCGTTACTGAGGACGGCGCGACTGATCATGCGTGGCGAGGTGATGGTCAAGGAAAAAGCATTCGAACTAGCGGGGACGCGATGATTATTGACTGCCACGGACACTATACGACCGCACCGAAAGCCCTGGAGTTATGGAGGGGGCGGCAAATCGCGGGTCTGACTGACCCCGCTCAGGCCCCGCACGTCAATGAGCTGAAAATCAGTGACGATGAGTTGCGCGAGTCGATTTCCGGAAACCAGTTGAAAAAGATGCTGGAGCGTGGAATCGACTTAACGATCTTCTCCCCGCGTGCGAGCTTCATGGCGCATCACATTGGCAACGTCGAGACCAGTTCGACGTGGGCGTCGATCTGTAACGAGTTGTGTTATCGCGTTTCGCAGTTGTTTCCCGACAACTTCATCGGCGCAGCAATGCTCCCGCAATCGCCCGGTGTCGACCCAGCGACATGTATTCCGGAACTGGAGCGGTGTGTAAGCGACTATGGATTTGTCGCAGTCAATCTGAATCCTGATCCTTCCGGGGGACATTGGACGTCTCCTCCTTTGTCGAATCGTCACTGGTACCCGTTGTACGAAAAAATGGTTGAGTACGACATACCGGCAATGGTGCATGTCTCTACCAGTTGTAATGCCTGTTTCCATACAACGGGTGCTCACTACCTGAATGCAGACACAACGGCATTCATGCAATGCCTCACTTCAAAGTTGTTTCAGGACTTTCCGACATTGCGGTTTGTCATTCCGCACGGTGGAGGTGCCGTGCCGTACCACTGGGGCAGGTTCCGCGGTTTGGCGCAAGAGCTGAAGCTCCCTCCGCTTAAGGATCATCTGCTTAACAATATTTTCTTCGATACGTGTGTCTATCACCAACCTGGAATCAACCTCCTGACCGACGTCATTCCCGTTGAGAACATCCTGTTCGCAAGCGAAATGATTGGTGCGGTTCGAGGTGTAGATCCGGAAACGGGCTTTCACTTTGACGATACGCGTCGTTACATCGACGCGGCAGAGACGCTGTCGGACGAAGACCGAACCCAAATTTACGAGCGCAACGCGCGGCGCGTTTATCCCAGGCTTGACGCTGCACTGAAGCGAAAAGGGAGTTGAACTTATGAGCACCAACCCGGTAGTAGGTCAGATCGGCGTGGTTAAACGAAACATTGCTCGCGCCGAGGAATCCGCTGTTCGGCGTCTGTCTGAATTCGGTGTGGCCACTGTGCATGAGGCCATGGGTCGAACCGGCCTGATGAAGAATTACATGCGTCCGATCTATGACGGCGCGCACGTCTGCGGAACAGCGGTCACGGTGCTGCTGCATCCTGGCGACAACTGGATGTTGCACGTTGCGGCAGAACAGATTCGCCCGGGCGACATCGTGGTCGCGACTGTAACGGCGGACTGTACAGATGGCTTCTTCGGCGATCTGCTCGCCACCAGCTTCAGAGCACGAGGCGCGGTTGGTCTGGTTATCGAAGGTGGCTGTCGAGATATTTTCGATCTGACGGCGATGAAGTTCCCCGTATTTTCTCGCGCTGTTAGCGCCAAAGGCACCATCAAGGCGACCGTGGGCTCCGTGAACGTACCAATCGTCTGTGCGGGAGCGTTGGTCAATCCGGGTGATGTCGTGATTGGGGACGATGACGGCGTGGTGGTAGTGCCCGCAAGCGTGGTCCACGAGACGGCCGACCGAGCAGCGGCACGGGTGGCGAATGAGGAGGAGAAGCGAAGAAAGCTTGCCTCCGGCATGTTGGGGTTGGACATGTACAACATGCGCGAAGCCTTAGCCGAAGCCGGCCTGACTTACGTTGACGATTGACGGGTTGTCTCGAAACGAGACCACTGCGGTACGAGGGTTCATTCCCGTGAAGTCGCAATTCGGAGAATACATAAATGGAATTCCAGAAGAGTCCGGGTTGGCTGGACTGGTGCCCGGAGCCTTCCGTGCCCGTCTTCGCGCTCCCTGATGGCGCCATCGATGCTCACTGCCATGTCTTTGGACCCGGTGACACGTTTCCTTATGCGCCGGAGCGCAAGTACACGCCCTGTGACGCAAGCAAGGAGCAGCTGTTCGCGCTGCGTGACCGGCTAGGTTTCGCCCGGAACATCATCGTCCAGGCTACGTGTCACGGAACGGACAATCGCGCCTTGGTTGATGCCTGCCTGAGTTCGAAGGGACGCGCACGCGGAGTCGCATCAGTGCGACGGAGCATCTCGGATGACGAGTTGCAGGATCTGCACGCGGCCGGCATACGAGGGGTGAGATTCAATTTCGTCCGGCGACTTGTTGATTTCACGCCGAAAGACGAACTACAGGAAATTGCTCGGCGAGTGGCCGCGTTAGGCTGGCATATCGTTGTGTACTTTGAGTCCGTCGATCTTCCCGAGCTATGGAGCTTCTTTAGCGGTCTGCCGACGACTGTAGTGGTCGACCACATGGGACGCCCGGATGTCACGAAACCCGTCGATGGAAAAGAGTTCAAACTGTTTGTTCGGTTCATGCGTGAGCACGAGAACGTCTGGTCTAAGGTGAGCTGTCCGGAGCGCTTGAGCGTTTCCGGGCCCCGGGCTGTCAAAGGACAGGCGAATCCGTATCGGGACGTCGTGCCGTTCGCGAAACGTCTCGTTGAAACATTTCCCGATCGCGTGTTGTGGGGGACGGACTGGCCACATCCTAACCTTAAGGATCACATGCCAGACGACGGCGTGCTGGTCGACTTCATTTCCCAGATCGCACCGACAAGCGAGCTTCAGCGCAAGTTGCTCGTCGACAACCCCATGCGCCTCTATTGGAGCGACTGATGCAATCGATTCGCGAGCGCGATTACGACGATATTCCCGGCACCTACGTGTTTGATGGGGAGCGGTGCCAGAAGGGTTTTGCACTAAACATGTTTTGCAAGTCATTGGACCTTGCCGCCAACCGCGAGTCCTTTCGTCAAAACCCTGATGCGTACCTCTGCGGTTTCGATTTGAGCGTGGAGCAACGCAATGCCGTTGCTGCTCGCGATTGGCTGGAGATGTTGAGACTGGGAGGCAACATCTACTACACATTCAAGCTGGCCATATTTGATGGTCTGACGATGCAGCACGTTGGCGCTGCCATGTCTGCCAAACCGATGAGTGTGGACGAATTCCGCACGATGATGGTGTCGGGCGGTCGGTCAATTTCCGGTAACCGGAGCGTAAAGGAGCAATGTAATGGCTAGGATAATCGGCGGCGTCGGGACGTCGCATGTGCCGTCCATCGGCGCTGCGATTGATCACGGCAAGGTTGACGATCCCTACTGGCGCCCGCTCTTCGAAGGAGTGCAGCCAGCTCGTAAATGGATCGAAAAGATGAAGCCAGATGTTGCGATCGTCGTGTACAACGACCATGCATCGAGGTTCGCTCTGGACATGACCCCGACTTTCGCGATCGGCATGGGTGAGCGGTTCAGCCCGCATGACGAGGGATATGGGCCACGGCCGGTGCCAGTCTGCCAGGGCGATCCAGCACTCGCGTGGCATCTTGCCGAATCGCTTGTGTTGAAGGATGAGTTTGATATTGCGATGGTCAGCGAGATGACGGTGGATCACGGGCTAACCGTACCTCTCTCGCTTCTGTTTGGTCAGCCCGAGGCTTGGCCATGCAGAATCATTCCATTGTGCGTCAACGTGATTCAGTATCCTCAGCCCACAGCGCTGCGATGTCTTCGTCTTGGGCAGGCTTTGCGGCGAGCCATTGATGCGTACGAGCCCGATCTGAAGGTCGCCATCTTCGGAACAGGGGGGATGTCACATCAATTGCAAGGAGAGAGGGCGGGTCTGATCAATGCAGATTACGACAAGATGTGGCTCGACAAAATGGAAAGCGATCCGCAATCACTTTCGAGGATCAGTCACATGGAGCTATTGCGCGAGGCGGGCTCGGAAGGGTTGGAAATTATTATGTGGCTGATCATGCGTGGGGCGCTGGATTCGTCGGTCCGTCGTATTCATCGCTTCTATCATGTGCCAGCGTCCAACACCGCATACGGCATGCTGGTAATGGAGAATGCGTGACTACGCCATTGCGAATTGGGCTCATGGGTGCCGGTGCAATAGGTATCCAGCACCTGGAGGCGCTATCCATGCTGGAGAACGTCGAAGTGATTTCGATTGCGGGAAAGGAAGCTTCCCGGGTCGAGGATCTGGCGAATCGTTATGGTATCGGACACGTTTGTTCGGATCTCCCGGAAATGCTGTCGCTCCGGGAACTCGAAGCAGTCATTCTCTGTACGCCCACCCCTCTGCATTCGGACCAAGCGGTGCTGTGTCTCGAATCTGGAAGGCATGTTCTGGTAGAGATTCCGCTCGCTGATTCGTTGTTGGGGGCGGAAGCGGTCGTACAAAGTCAGCAGCGCTCTGGAAAGGTAGCGATGTGTGCACACACACGACGATTCAATTCAGGGCATAGATGGCTGCACGAGAGGATTGGTCGAGGTGCGTTCGTGTTGCGTCAACTGGACGTACAAACGCACTTCTTGCGACGTAGCAATACGAACGCACTGGGTCAACAACGCAGTTGGACGGACCATCTTCTGTGGCATCACGCGGCACATGCCGTTGACTTGTTTCAATATCAGACTGGCGAAAAAGTACAGGTCGCTCATGCACTACAGGGACCTGTCCACTCCGAACTGGGTGTCGCGCTCGATATGTCAATACAGATGAGGACCGGGTCAGGGGCGCTGTGCACGCTGTCCCTCAGCTTCAATAATCAAGGTCCGTTTGGATCGACTTTCCGTTACATTGGAGACGGGGAAACGTACGTGGCGCGCTACGATAGCCTGGTCGATGGGTGCGGTGCCAGAATTGAACTGGATGATCATCTGCTGAGTGGAATTGCTGCGCAAGACCAAGAGTTTATTGCAGCTATCCGGGAACTGCGTGAACCGAATGCGAGCCTGGCGAGCGTGATGCCGTGCTATGGGCTACTCCATGAACTCGAGAGCCAGTTGATCTGACCAAGAGAAAAAGGCGAGTCGACAGTGTCGCCTTTTTCGGGCGCGACTGTCCGGCCGGACGTTATTATCGACGATGTCTACCGGCGCACACCTCGTCCCGTTTTTGCTGTCTTCCGAGAACCCGTCGAGGCAGCAGATCGTTCATCTATCGACGCTTCTACTTCGACCTGATACCTCTGCAGTTCCTTGAGTACGACTTCTCGCAACAGCGAGGTACTTTCTGAAATCAGCGTATCGTTGCCCGTACGAATGGGTGTGGCTATTGAAAGGCGAACCTCGATGGATGGACTGCTGATGCGATGCAACCGCAGCTCCGGGTCTCCGACACATGGTTGCACGCCGCTGAGCGGTATAACAGAGTAGCCGTACCCGTGGCGAATCAGATCGAGTATAGCTGTGAGGTTCTCGATTTCGTGTACCACCTGGGCGGTCAAGCCCCGTTCGGCGAGGGCGGCAGCCAGCGCACCATGTACGACGTTAGTCTTTCCAGCAATGACAAGTGGAAGCTCCGGGATTTCCTCAAGACGCACTGAGCTGGGCGGTACACGACCTTCACGGGCGGCTTGCGGCCCCGAGACAAGATAGAGGTTCTCACTTGCGAGCGGGCGTAAATCAACCGTGTCACTCGCAATCGGGTTGTAGATCACCGCGCAATCGAGTTTTCCAGCACCCACCAGCTCTCCAAGATTTGCTGACGTACCGTCCACCGTTCGTAGCGTCACTTCGGGTAGCTGTTCACGAAACGCCTGGATCAACGGAACGACAACGGTTCTCGCAAGAGACGGTGCCAATCCGAGAACGAACGTGCCTTGAACGGGGCCGCTTGTGCCCTTCACAGCCCGTTCGGCAATCGCAATCTGGCGGAGGACCATTGGTACCTGGTCGAGCAGACGCCTGCCTGCATCAGTTAATACAAGCCCACGACCGTTCCTTCGGAACAACTCAGTTCCAAGTTCAGCCTCGAGTTGAGCCACCTGCCGGCTAAGGGCCGCCTGTGTCACGCCCAGCACGCTCGCAGCGCGGGTCAGATTGCCGATCTCAGCGATCCGCGAGAAATGCTGCAACTGTTTGATTTCCATGGTCCAGAGCTCTTACCAAGTGCATATCAGATATGCATTAACGGATATTTCTCACGTCAAGATATTAGCATAAAGTAACTCTCAAAGGGGGAGTCCCCGTCGAGTGAACGTGGACTGATGCCCCCCGGATCAGGTGCGTGTCACCGCCCGCAGTCTGAAAGCGGGGGTGATGCGTAGCGAAATTTAATCACAGGAGACTTCATGAACGCTCCCACGCAGCCCGTGGTGTTCAAGCCGACCTCGCGCGGTGCCGACCGCTATCAATATCTGACCCAGACTGACGCGGGAACGCCCGCTGGCGAACTGATGCGACGTTACTGGCAACCCGTCGCGCTTATTGACTCGTTGCCGCCGGGTGCTGCGCCGCAGCCGATCCGGATTCTTGGCGAAGACCTTGTGCTGTTTCGCGATGACAAGGATCGGGTCGGTCTTATCGACCGAAAGTGCGCGCATCGATGTACTGATCTGGCGCTCGGGCGTGTCGAGGACGGTGGAATCCGTTGCCCGTATCACGGATGGCTCTTCGACGTCGAGGGCCGTTGCCTCAGTCAGCCTGCCGAAGCTTCTGCGACCGCGAAGGACCGGGTGCGCGTGAAGTCGTATCCGCTTCATGAGGCAGCGGGCGCGTTCTGGGCATATATGGGTCCGGGCGAGCCACCGCTTTTTCCGAATTACCCCGCGCTTGCAGGCGGCGCGGAGCATTGCTACACGACGCGATGGTTCGGTGACTGCAACTGGTTGCAGGCGAGCGAGGGCAACATCGATCCGGTTCACACGTCCTACCTCCACCAGCTCGAACTGTCGAACGAGGACATGAAAGCGCGTTGGGGCGTGTTCTCGAATCAGTCTCGTCCTGAACTGGCTGTCGAGGACACCCGATTCGGTGTCCGACTGTACACGTTGCGCAAGATTGACGGAACGGAACGCTCATCCATTCGAATCACGAACTTTGTCATGCCTAACGCGTGCGCAGTCGGAGGGTTTGAAGGATACCTGGGCGAGGGCGGGCTGACGATGCTGTGGGATGTCCCGATCGACGACCAGCATCACTGGCGGTGGGAATTCATCTTTCATGGAAGCGGAAAGCTGAACAAGGCGTCGCTCGAAGCCCAGTATCAGTCGGAAAAGGAAGAGGGCGACCGGATGCGGCGCAAATGGGAGGACCTTTACTCCCAGGATCGCGACTCGATGAAGGGAAAGGCGTATCTGGGGCTGGGCGAGTGCTTCTCGGTACACGACATTGCTATCACCCAGTCGCAAGGCACGATTCATCAGCAGACGGACGAACACTTGTCGTCTTCGGATATCGCGATCGTCCGTGCGCGCCGGATGCTTGACGAAGCCGCCCGGGTTGTTGCGGAAGGCGGTGATCCGCGCGGCGTGGTTCGTACAGATGCCGACAATGACTTCCGCGATATGGTCGTTGTAACGGGTGAAATCGAAAACGGTGACTCGAAGGAAGCCTATTGCGCTCGCTTCACGCAAAGCCCGGATCTATTCCGTCCGCAATAGCGACGATGCGGTGCGCGCTAAAGCCAATGTAGTTGCGTCAGATGGACTTACGAGCAGGTCGGCTCCGCTTGTTGCACGGAACGAGATTCGGATTAGATCCTTCTGCATCAACACGGTGCCGACTTGCTATAGAGCTTTTGACGTCGATTTTGTCGTTTCGATTTACCGAGGTTTCTTTTTGGCCATGAATACTATCCCTGTTCGCGTTGCAGTTGCCGATACCATTGCTCAAGACATCCGGTTGTTGAAGTTGGAAGCCAACGACGGATCGAGTCTGCCTGGCTGGAAGCCTGGATCACACATCGATCTGCACCTCGGGCACGGGATCACGAGGCAATATTCGTTGTGCGGTCCTCAGGGCGACAGATCCGCGTACCAGGTTGCGGTCAAGCTGGAGCCACAGTCACGCGGCGGTTCAAAGTACGTTCATGAATCGCTCAAAGTCGGCAGTGAACTTCGTATATCTCCGCCGCGCAATCACTTTGAAATGAAGGCGGATGCTGGTCACACCGTCCTCGTAGCTGGCGGTATCGGAATCACGCCAATTATAAGTATGGCGCGAGAACTCGCCGGGAAGCGGCAACAATTCGAGCTGCTGTATTTCACACGATCAGAGCATCACGCTGCGTTCAGGGAAGAAATTGAAGGTGGCCCACTTGGGGATTCCTGCAAGCTCCTGTGCGGGTTGGAGCGCGATGACGTCGAAGAGGCCCTCGAAAGCGCACTTGACGATCGATACGCCGGCAGTCACTTGTATCTGTGCGGTCCAAAGCCCTTCATGGACACTGTCCGTGCTGTCGCGGCCCGTTGCGGGTGGCCAGACGAAGCTGTTCACCTTGAGTATTTCGCGGGCGCGGAGCCAGTTGGTCAAGGCGAGCAAACGTCCTTTGAGCTGAAGCTCGCCCGTTCTGGAAAAACTGTCACGATTCCGGCGAACAAAACAATCGTGGATGTGCTGCGGGAAGAAGGAGTCGAGGTCGAGACCTCGTGCGAACAGGGTGTGTGCGGGACCTGTGTCGCCAGAGTACTTGATGGGACGCCAGAGCATCACGATTGTTTCCTTACCTCTCAGGAACAGGCAAGAGGCGACTGCATGGCAGTTTGCATCTCACGCTCCAGATCCAGGTTGCTCGTACTGGATCTGTAGTAAGCAACTATGCTCGCGACGGCATAGCGCAAGCATGAAAAATAAAATCGGAGACGAAACATCTCGAGGTAACTCGGTTCCCAGCATTGTGAGCGCGCGTCAGTCGATGAGGTAGTCTTCGTCGCTTCAGCGATGCCGATCATCACAGTGCGAACACGAACGCGGCTGTGATGGCAAGGGGGATGGGGCGGCCGATATCATGATGGGAACTCCGAGCCAACAACGGCCGCGCGACAAGACGAGAATGGCAGAAGACGCTCAGTAAGACGGAGTTCGTCTTGGATTCAAAAAATAACTATTAATTAGTACATCTGTACAAATAGGAGACTTTTTCGATGAAAACCAGATGGGCTTTGGGTTTGATGTCGCTATCTGCGATGGTTGCCGGCAATGCGTGTGCCCAAAGTAATGTGACGTTGTACGGAATAGTCGATACGGGCGTGCAGTACTACAACAACGCCACAGCTGCGGGTGGATCAGTCATCGGAATGCCGAGCCTGTCAGGGAAACTACCGTCCCGCTTTGGATTGCGCGGTGTGGAAGATCTGGGCGGCGGCTATAAAGCGTTCTTCGTCCTCGAAAATGGGTTTGCGGTGAATAACGGCGCGCTTGGGTATGGCGGAAGGATATTTGGGCGAGCCGCAAACGTGGGAATTGATAGCCCGTTCGGAAGCTTGACATTGGGCAGACAGATGAACATGACGTTGTACGCGCTTGCGGACGCCGACGTCATCGGACCATCGAATCACTCCCTGGCGGTCTTTGACACCTATCTGCCAAATGCGCGCAGTGACAACGCAGTGGGATATATGGGGAAATGGCGAGGCATCACTGTCGGTGCGACATACAGTTTCGGTCGAGACGCCGCCGGGCCGGCTGGCCCATCTGCGACTAATTGTGCGGGCCAGGTTCCCGGTGATTTCGTCGCGTGTCGGCAGTACACAGTTATGCTCGCCTACGCGTCCGAGGCATTCGGTGTCACGGCGTCCTATGATGTCATGCGCGGAGGTAAAGGCGCATCAGCGCCGTTATCAAACAGTGCTGACACGGACACGCGGACGATTCTGGACGGCTACGCAAAATTTGGAAACCTGAAGTTGGGAGCGGGATGGATCAGGAGAAATACATCCAGCACGACTCATAGCCAATCAGACCTCTTCTTCGCGGGGGGTACCTATTTTCTGACACCCGCATTCGCAGTTGATGCGCAAGCGGTCCGGTACATATTGCGCACGCGTTCGGACGCGACACTCTTCGTTGGACGCGTGAGCTATCTCCTTTCGAAGCGAACCACAGTCTATTCATCTGCAGGTTACATGATCAATAGTCCGTTCTCGGCGGTCCCGGTATCGGCGGGAGGTACCGTCGGGATGGGTAAGAGTCAGGTGGGTGTGATGGTTGGCATGCAGCAGCGTTTTTAGTCGACCTCCCACGATCAGTTTCAAAGTCCTCATTCGGTTTAATCAGCGGTTATGTCAATGCACTTGGCCTGTTCCGTTCTGCTTAGTGAAAGGGTTGCGTGCGGGCGTTGACCAGGCCGAGAAAGCGCGGCGCTTCTGCGTGGCCAGTAGCCTTGCGGCGCAGGCAGGTTGGTGTCTGGCGCGGCGCGCTTCTACTTCGCTCGAGATTGAACGCGCAGTCAGGCGCGAGGCGCGCAATCATTCTTCCCTTGCGTTGAAGGAGACCGGGAAGGCTGCCGCGGAACAATGGTCGATTGAAGCGGCGCGCCACTATCTGCACACTCCGTTGCCTGAACCGGCATCGCGCCCTTGTCGTCGATGTTGCGCGCAACCGCTTTCTCGGCACGCCAGCGCTTGCGCGACTCGTGCATGGTGCTCAGCGCGCTACGCGCCATCTTTATCCATCCGGAAGGCCGCGGGTCCGCCAACATGCTAAGCGCACGCGCATAGTCCAGCGTCAGCCCAGGCGTCCATGCCATCGTCGCCGCGCGCTTTCTTACTTGTGCCGCCACCCACAGTTCGGGGGTCGCGGCGATGCGCAGCAACGGCTTCCAGCCTCCCTTCGTCCCCCAGGCGCGAGTTGATGCTCCCTCGATCGCGGCCTCGAGTGCCTTCGCGACGGTGCTCGAGCAATTGCGGTACGTCAGGTTATAGGTCGTGGTGCGGCGATATTCGGCCCAAAAGCGTTCCAGGCGCTCGGGATCATAGTTGCGTATGCGCACTTGCCGCGTGGACGGACACCATGCTTTCGATTCCGTCGCGTAGTCCGGCTGGAACAAGCCGGGCACGTCGTTGTCGCGCGTTGCACGCAGAATGCGCGAGAACTCGTCGGGTGACCGCTCGATTTCAACGGCAGGGTACAGGCTGATATAAATGCCCTCGCTCGATTCGAGCGCGGCATGGCCCGTTGAGATGGCGCCGTTTTTGTCGACTGCGGCAATATAACGGTCAATGATAGGCTGTCGCCGCGCCTGTGTTTTCGCTGAACCGACCGGTGTCCACACGTGTATTGTCAAAGCGTGTTCGAGCGGTTCCGGGGGGCGTCGAATGAATTCGACGTTGGCAGGATCAGTCTGTCTGGCGTGGTCTCTTTTGTAGTCGCCGTCGCGGCGGTCGTATCCGACTCGACCTTGTGTTTGGTCCGCTTTTCGTCGGCTACCGCGGGGTTGGTCGCCATGCGCCGCACGCGCACCGCGAGCAGGGTCATGTTCCAGCCGCCGAACAGCAATCCGAATGCGACACAGTATGCGATGGTTCCCGCGTAGTGATCGGGGTAGGGCTGATAGAAAAAGATTGCAATGGCGATCTCCAGTGCGCCGCCTCCGATAGCAATCTTCCACGTTCGGTAGCGCACGAGTCCTGCGGCAATCGACTGGAGCATGCCGTCCGCAAGAAACAGCGTGCCGAATATCATCGACAGGATGAAATTGCCGTGCTCTCCCCCCATCAGCACGAGCCCAGCGGACACAATGAAGGTCACGCCCTTCACATATCGCAGCGTACGTTGGCCGCCCATGCCCGTCCATGCGACGGCGAGCGTGGCGAGGCCTTCGAGCATCAGCAGCGCTGCAAACGGAATGATGGGAAACCAGAGCGCGCCGTCGAGCGCATCGCAGAAGATCGTCACACCCAGCGCGATGCTAAGCAACCCTATCGCCAGCAGTTCGCGCCAACGCGTGCGGAGATAGTCGACACCGAGCAATATCATCACGAGGCGGACCATGGCGGAATCCTCCCTGCGCTTTGCGAAAGCTTGCTCACCGAAAACAACTTACCAATGGCATCAGCGTGTCGCGGGCATCGGGCTGTCCGGCACGTCAACAACGGATGATAGTGCGATTTCTCGACCAAATGAGAGTCGTCTGGCGTGCGTTGCATTGGGCGACGCCCGATTGCGTCGGACGAGAGACTTTACCCACCTATTTCTTTTCGGCGAAGACGCCGAACGACCCTATCGGATGTGAAGAAAGCCGCTTTGATGTGTGCGTTTAATTATCTGCCCAGCTAACGGGCTCCCATCCAGCTAATTCTGTTTCCTGCACCATCTGAAACGGAATTAGCTGGACCGCGGCTCAATGAGAATCACGAACCTGCACACTAATAGCGTCGCGTTGGCCCGGTTGCGGACCGAAAACGATAGACTGGCCGGATTCCTGGCGCGAATACCCGCGTCTGAGAACCGCATGCCTGCGCAGTTCGACGTGCTATCCCGCGCGGCTTCCAGTCGAGCCCACTAAAATTGGATTCGCCGGGTGTACGCCGTATTCAGAGGCCTCAACACTGCAGCCCACCGGGACCGGCCAGGCTCGGTCCATTGATCCCATCGACAGGCAGGAGGCCATCATTCCATGCACGAGATCAGCGGCGTTGTTCGCGAGTTCGTTGAGGAGGTCCTGAACCAGGGGCGGATTGATGCCGCCGACCGGCTTGTCTGGGATGACATGGTCGAGCACGTCCCGTTCCCCGGCCAAGGCCCCGGTCTGCAAGGTCTCAAGAATGTCGTCAGGGGAATGCGGGCCGCGTTCCCGGATATGCACTGGCACATCGAGGAACAGCTCACCGAGGGTGATCGCGTGCTGACCCGCTTCGAGTGGACGGGCACTCACCGGGGAGAGTTCCTCGGTGTGCCTGCTACGGGTCAGTTGGTAAGGGTGTGGGGCATGGTCATCGACCGCATTCAGGACGGCAGGATTAAGGAAACGCGCATCATCATGGACATGCTCGGACTGATGATACAACTCGGGGCGGTTCTCCCACCGGGCCAATGACGACGAGTCTGCGGAAATGCCATCCGGTCAACGATTGACCAGGTGCTTTGGATAGGACAGCGCGAGCGAACAGCCAATCAACATGGAATCGCGCGGCATCGAACGCCGATGCGTTGACGGCGGCCGGTTTCAAGAACGGTCAGCGCATGTTCGAAGCTGCCTGTGCGGTCTGTCACGGCGAATCCGGCGGCGTGGGCCATTTCGGCGTGCGGCCGCTGATGGGCCTGAATACCAGCGTGAGCCAGGCCGGCCCTGAGAACCTGCTGCGCGTGATGATGCACGGCATCGACCAGCCCGCCACGGGAGGGCTCGGCTACATGCCTCGCTTCAAGGATAGTTTCGACGATCAGCAGCTTGCCGAATGGCGGGCTAGATCCGCGCGCGTTATGCGCCGGGACAGCCCGCGCGGCGCGATCTCGCGTCGACGTCTGCGCGCGTGCGAGCGGCGGCGCACTGAGCGCATGCCCATACGAACGTGAAGCGCTATCTGCTCAGTGGCTATGCAGGCTGATATCGACACGACCTGGATGCGATGGGATTGGATTTTACAAGCGCCCTGAACAGCGCGCTCACGTACTTGTCTCTCAGTGGCCTTTAGCTTTTCCATCTGAAACGCACACCAACTGCTCTTTTGTAAGCGCTCATTTGCGTGCGCCAGACCGATACGAGTTTCGTTGATAGTGCAACGTCTCTGCTTTCTAATAGGCTTTTGACAATCCGGCGCTCGAGTCCCTCACTCCGCTTTCCGCCACCAAAGAAAACCCGGCCTTCCCAGTGTCATCGTGAGCGCGAAGGCGGCCAGCTTTCCGAACGGCGCGTGGAGCAACCGCGCCAGGTTCCAGCGCCCCTGAATGAACACGCCTTTGGCGTGGCTCATTGCGCGGAATTCCTCGATTCCGTGACAGGCGCCCATTCGGCTCAGACCGATACCACCGGACGGAAGGTCGTCCTGAGCGACGTGCATGATCGTGTTGTTCACACCAGCGTTGCCCGACGTGGTCCGTTGCAACACCCGATCACGCTCATTGATATCTGAGCCAGAGTAATACAGTGCGAGAGGACGATCCCGGGAATTCACATAGTCGATGACCTGCCCGATCGAGAGCCGCCCGAATAAGAGTAATTGGCAGTTCGACCTGTTGCGCGCCAAGTCGCACTTTCGAGGGCGGAGTATCGCGCGTCGGATGTTATCTGCCTCGGCGCCGTCGCTTAATGCCGGCGGGTGCCGCGGGGGCGTCGTGGACGACGTCCTGTATTGCGAAGGCGAAGCTTTTCGCGATGCATGAGGCGTTTAAATTTCTGGTCGATGACGACACCTTTCATTCCGCTTCCGCCCTTGGTGCTTCCAAGCCCGCCGTTGTCTCCGTTTCGGTGACCGATGAACTGCAGACGAGCGAGACGACGCGCATGGTGCTTGATATCTCGCGACATAACCGCGTGTTTGTTTCGAGAGTCGAAACGAATTGGGTTCGCTGAAACGCCTGCGCGCACCAACTGAGCCTGTTTAAAGCTCAGACGATCCGTTACGCACGCGTGCAGTCATTGGACCAAAGTCCACTACAAGATTCCGCTCAACGTGTATAGGCTAAAAATTCTCCACCGGCAAACCGACGCACACATACCATGGAGGTTGCGCCATGAAATGCACCATTGCCGCCGTAATCGCCATTTCCTTCGCCCTGTTGTCTCCGTCCGCGCTTTGGGCCCAGGGAAATGCCGGAGCGAACCCGTCGCCTGCGTCTGAACACCCTGATGAGATCGTCAGAATGCACCAGCAAGTGGCCGCAGCGAATCGCGAATACAACCGGGAGGTCGCGGCTGCAAAGAAGGTCTTTGACCACAAAAAGGCAGAAGCCAAGAAGAGGCGCGACGCTGCGATTGCAGCCGCCCATAGCGGCACGAGCACGCAGTAAGAACTCATCTCACTCTCGGGTTGCCAGGCGCCTTCGCTCGATCATCGGCGATTCCGGCGCACGTTCCAATCCCATGGCTACCTCCATCGGTTGCTGAATCTTCGCCGACGGTCGTGATGGCGACTGACCCGAGGCACGAGCCGCTGGTCGCGCCTCACGCGCGACACATCCGGCCAGGAGGGACTTGCAATGAGCCAGGCCGCATTCACGATCGATAAACTGCCATGACTTACGCCAGCGCGCATTGGTCCAAGGGAATTGTGGCTCTTTGGGCATTGCTACCTGTCCTATCGGCGGTGGGAGCGAATCCCAATTCAGCCACGACGCGAGCGGACCTTCGAGGCACAGCAGGGGAGATTTGCGTCCCCAAAGGTAGATACCCCACGGGCGGCGGAGGCGAAACCCTGTTCGCCAACGACAGATGCTTTAGCCAGCCTGTTACCAACCCATATCCGTGGGAGAAAAAGTCCTCGCGCGCGAGGAAAGCCGATCCTTTCAACGGAGCCCGGATAGTGCAGTACGATTACCACGATGCCCTGTATCACTGTGCGAAGCGCGACATGCGGCTACCGACAATTGCGGAGTTGAGCGCGCTTTTTGCCTACGCAAATCGTGGTAACGGCGCGACTAACGGGCCCGCCTACGCGATCGTTGCGTCGAGCAACGATTCCCGGTATCCCGGAGGTCTGCATGGCTGGGGCGGCGGCAGCAAGTATTGGTCACATACGTTTGCCGGCAATGGGCGCCATAGGGTGATCGATATGGGAACCGGACGTGTAAGCATCGACCACGACGTGAATAGGCGCTATGTGTCCTGTGTTCACTGAGGGACCTGCTTCCCCTTCATTGAGCAGCATG
Source organism: Burkholderia sp. E7m39 (assembly GCA_001319865.1). Lineage (GTDB taxonomy): Bacteria > Pseudomonadota > Gammaproteobacteria > Burkholderiales > Burkholderiaceae > Paraburkholderia > Paraburkholderia bengalensis. Next base: position 49,119 of record BBSL01000117.1, read on the forward strand.
CCCGCGGACAAAATCTCCGCGTTGAACACCGCAAACGGCCTGAGCGCTGGCGCGGGAGCCGGCGCAAACCGACCCAAACGGTCTCACTGCCAGTCCAGACGGGGAGGGCGATTTCGAAGTCCAGCGGTCGTTTATCCGTGGAAGCGGGTTGGCGACCCACAGGCATAGGAGGGATTCGATGCGAATCGTATCGACTTTTGTCATGCAGCCACTGTTCGACCGCGGCGGCCTGAAGGTGGCGTTCGAACACGTCAGAAATCTCGTGATTGCCACCATCCTCGTTGCGGCAGGCTTCGAAACGGTGAAACGCTTCGATACCATCGACATGCCTGGCTTATCAAATCCCCTGATTGCGGGTTATGTCGTGGCGGGAACAGGATGCTTGCTGGTGGCGCTCAACTTCCTGGACGGGCTGCGCAAGCTGGCGAGATTGCGATGGCACTACGCGCTGCAAGCCGCACTGAGCATCGGTTACCTGTTCTTTTCGTTCCGGATCGTGCAGCTGATTATCTACTTTAGAACTCACAGTTGTTAGATTTCGGCCTGAGTGATTGGGCACTTTTCGGCATGAGGCACAGTTCGCCTGAATGAAGCGTGGGAACAGGGTCTTATTGCACCTGCCCGGCCGCATGAAAACGTCGAGTCGGGTTTTCGGCCTGGCATTGCACTCTCGTCAGATGCCGACTTTGACAGTGTGATTCAACGACTGCGATCCACGGGAGAACCTCCGCACGCTGCCCAGTGGATTCGCGGGTTCTTCCTGAGCGCATACGCCATCAGCGGAGTGGGCATTATGATCGGCAACGCGATTCGTAAGACCACCGATAGCATTTCGGACTTCCTCAGGCTGGAGTCGGCGGGTGGCCTGCTGCTTGCGGCAACGGCCGCGCTCGCGTTGATTTGCAGCAACACACCGCTTCGCGTCGCTTACGACGAACTGTTGAGGATTCCCGTGGAGATTCGCTTCGGATCGTTCGCCCTCGCGAAGCCGCTTTTGCTGTGGATCAACGACGGCCTGATGGCGATCTTCTTTCTTGTCGTCGGCCTGGAGGTCAAGCGGGAAGTGGTCGAAGGCGAGCTGTCCACGCCCGCGCAAGTAGTGCTGCCTGTTGTTGCAGGAGTAGGCGGGATGCTAGTGCCCGCACTCGTCTTTTTCATCATTAACCGCGATAGCGGCGTGGCGTTGAACGGCTGGGCCATTCCCACGGCCACCGACATCGCATTTGCGTTGGGTGTTCTGTCGTTGCTCGGGGAGCGGGTTCCGGCGTCGCTCAAGATATTCCTGACCGCGGTCGCGATTGCTGACGATCTGGGCGCAATCGTCATCATTGCGCTGTTTTATACTGCCGACCTCTCGCTTTCGATGCTGATTTTCGCGGCCATTGCCATTGCGCTGCTGGTCGGCCTGAATCTCTTCAAGGTCACGCGAATCGCACCCTACATGATTATCGGCGTGATCCTGTGGGTGTTCGTACTGAAGTCCGGCGTCCACGCGACGCTTGCAGGTGTTGCCACCGCTTTTGCAGTGCCGCTCAAGACAACGGATGCTGAAGGACACGCTCCGCTGCACCGGCTTGAACACGGTCTCCATCCGTGGGTGGCGTTCGGGGTCCTGCCGATCTTTGCTTTCGCGAATGCAGGCGTCTCGTTCGCCGGCATAACGCTCGCGGCTCTCGCAGAGCCGCTGCCGCTCGGTATCGCCGCTGGCCTTTTTGCAGGGAAGTGCATCGGCGTGTGCGGGGCGAGTGCCGTGCTGATCGGCCTCGGGCTGGCCAAACTTCCAGCGGGCGCGAACTGGGCGCAGATGGCGGGTGTTGCTGCGTTGTGTGGCGTTGGTTTCACCATGAGCCTGTTCATCGGTTCCCTTGCGTTCGAAGGACCGGAATATTTCACGCCGATCCGCCTGGGCGTGATTGCTGGCTCGTTGCTATCGGGCATCACGGGTTATCTGCTGCTCAGGTTCGCCCCTGGTCATTCCGCTCCCGCCTCGCGGCACAGCCCAATCGTCGAACCGTAAGCCGGAGAAACAACAACATGAGCCTCGACGTGCTGGAAACGCTGATGGCCGCGTCCCTCGTACTGCTGCTCGGACGGCAGATCCTTGCGCGAGTACGTGTACTGCGCACCTACAGCATCCCCGAACCGGTTGCAGGCGGTTTGCTTGTGGCGTTGCTAGCCTTTGCGTTACGCAGCCTGTTTCACATCGAGGTGCGCTTCGATACCGCCCTGCAGGCCCCGCTGATGTTCGCTTTCTTCGCGACCATAGGTCTGAACGCCGACCTGGCGGCTCTGAAATCCGGCGGTCGGGCGTTGGTCGTGTTTCTCGGCGTCGTGGCCGGCTTGCTCGTCATGCAGGATGCGCTCGGAATTGCCCTCGCCTGGGCGTTGGGCCAGGAGCCCATTCTCGGCCTGCTCGGGGCATCGGTGACTCTCTCGGGCGGCCATGGCACGGGTGCAGCGTGGGCCAAGGTGTTCGCAGAACGGCACGGGCTCGCGGCGGCGACGGAAATCGCCATCGCTTGCGCGACCTTCGGCCTGATACTCGGCGGATTGATCGGCGGCCCGGTCGCGCGGTTCCTGATCACACGCCATCACCTCGCCCCCAAGCCGGAGCCCGATATCGCGGCAGGCGCAACCGGTTTCGAGCAGCCCAAAGCGGTCCGGACGGTCACGCCAGACGCCGTCATCGAAACCGTCGCGCTGATTGCGGTTTGCCTCGCGGTCGGCTCCGCACTTGCTTCCCGGTCGAACGGCACGGTGTTCGAGTTGCCCGCTTTCGTGTGGGTACTGTTTGTCGGGGTCGTGTTGCGCAACGTGCTCGCCATACGCGGCTGGTACACGGTTTCAGAACTGGCCGTGTCGATGCTGGGTAACGTCAGCCTCAGCCTCTTTCTTGCGATCGCGTTGATGAGCCTGCGCTTATGGGATCTGGCTTCGCTCGCGCTGCCGTTGCTCGTGATCCTCGCCATACAGGCGATTGCGATGGCCGGCTACGCGATGTTCGTGACCTTCAGGGTTATGGGCCGCAACTATGACGCAGCGGTCCTGGCCGCTGGCCATTGCGGTTTCGGCCTCGGTGCAACGCCGACGGCGATTGCCAACATGCAGGCCATCACGGAGCGATTTGGCCCATCCCATCTGGCCTTTCTCGTCGTACCAATGGTGGGTGCCTTTTTTATCGATATCGCAAACGCGATCGTCATCAAGCTATTCCTGCTGCTTCCGATTTATGGCTAACTCACGGCGCTGAATCTCCGGGCAGACGACCATCACCGTATTGAGCCAGGCCCGTGCGGATGGCTGACGCCGCGTCGCCCGCCCGGTCGTCACTCGCAACGAGTGCGTCCAGTAACGGTACACCGGCGCGCCCGGCCTCAGATCAACCGATCAAACAGCTTGTTCCCAGCATCAGAGCGGCAGCGTGTGAGAGAGCGCCTGCGGGCAGGCCCGCATCAGCGGACCCGGCACGATGCCGAGGACCAGCACGACCACGCCATTCAACGCGAGCAGCGCACGATTAAACGTGCCGGACGCGAGCGTCGCTGTATCCGCCGGTGAATTGAAGTACATCAGCTTGACAATGCGCACATAGTAAAACGCGCCAAACAGCGAGGTAATCACAGCGAGCACCGCAAGCCACGTGAGGCCGGCCTGACGCGCGCTCTACGCCCTTTGAGATTCGGGCTTGTGGCGCTCGCCCTTTGGTGCGATTCAAGCGAGTTCATGGAGTCCTTGCTGCGGGAATGACGGGCGGCAACGGGTCGATCGATGCGCCGCAGTACGCGCCAGAGAGCCACAGTCCCGGTGGCAGATTCTTTGTTCTCTTGTTCAGGCCCGACGGCTGCTGCACCGATTCGCGGATCGCGTGTCGGCCCACTTGTCCCGTCTCGAACAGGCCGGTGTGCGTATTCCCGGCAGCCACATCAAGGTGCACGAAGGGGATGTACCCACGGACGTGATGGGTCGCGTGCGCGTATATACGGGGTGAACATGACTTCTGTCCGCAGTTGCAAAATCAGCGGCAGGTGCGGTTTCTGACACGGCGCGTCAGGCGGAATCCGATATGGTCTGAGTGGGCTTGTGCCGCTTGAATGAGATCCGTTTTTCCTCCATGTAACAAAACATGTTCTGGCCGGTGCATTTATCGAGCCGAGCGCGGACCGTATAGTCGCCGTGCTGCCTGCGAGCCGCTACATGGTTTGACGCCATGCGGCACGGATGCAACCCGAACCAATCTCACCTTAGGCTGGGCGAAAATGAAACTGATTTATGTTGGCGATCCGATGTGCTCGTGGTGCTATGGGTTTGGCAAGGAGCTGTCGGCACTCACGGCGCGCGTACCGGATCTGAAACTGGAGATCGTCGTCGGCGGGATTCGCGCTGGCGCGACCGATGTACTCGACGCAGCAGGCAAGCGTTTCCGGCTGCCGCACTGGCAGCGCGTCGAGGCGCTGAGCGGGTTGCCGTTCGATCGCGAAGCCTTCCTCGCGCGCGAAGGTTTCGTCTACGACACCGAGCCGGTATGTCGCGCGGTAGTCGCGGCGCGCCGCATCGCCGGCGGCGACGGCTTGCTTGCCGTGTTCCGCTCGCTCCAGCACGGCTTTTACGCGGAGGGCCGCGATACGACCGATGGTCGCGTTCTCGCGGACATCGCTGTGCAAGCGCTCGGCGCGAACGGGGTTCAGGTGAGCGCCGACGAGTTCTACCGCACGTGGTCGGCGGCGGAAACGAAGGAAGAGACGCAACGAGATTTCGCGCGTGCGCGCGCGCTTGGCGTTGCATCGTTTCCGACTATGCTGATCGAAGCGCAAGGCCAGTACTTCGGCTTTCATTCGGGATACGCGAGCGTGGAGGAACTCGAAGCAAAACTCGGCGAGCTCGAAGGCCGCTTCGCGTGATCGACCGCGGGCCGCGCAACACCTGACGCGGCCCATCGTGAGACGTGCGGCTGTTGTGCGCGGGGAAAATCGATATTGCGCGAACGCGGATGGTCTTGCGCGCGACTCTCTGCTGTACACGAGGCAGGCACCATGTTGCCGTGCCGCTGAATATCGTCGGGTCGTCGTGCGTGCCTTTGCCGCTTCATGCAGGGTCTCGCGCGCTTCCTGCACGTTGCTGCCCCTCACCGATGGCCACGGGTTCGTTGTCCGCCCGAATGACTGCGTTGAAGCACACGCTCGCGCGTTCAGCAAGCTTTGCGCGGCCGACCACGATCGCCTGCGGCGCGACCCACGCGGATTCGGCCAGATGCGGCTTCTCGCCACTGATGCTGAAAAGACTCATGCGCTCGCCCGGCTCTTCAGACGCGAGAGCACTTCCTGCGTGTGCTCGCCGACGCGCGCCAGCGCCTGGCGCACGCCCGGGCGGCGTCCGCCCATCGTGATCGGCAGCAGCACGACATCGGTCGTGCCGCCGTCATCCGTCTCCATCTGCACGAGACCGCCGCTCGCCCTCAGATGCGGATCGTCGAGCAGTTGCTCGGGACGCACGATCGGCGCGTAAGGAATGCCGGCCGCCTCCAGCTTCGGCGCAAGTTCGTCGGCGCGATGCTCCTTGAGGATCTCGCCCAGCCGTTCGAGCAGTTCGGGACGCACAGCCACGCGCAATGCGTTGTTGGCGAACTTTGGTTCGGCCGCGAGGTCGGGACGTTCAAGCAGGTCGCACAGGGTGATGAACTGCTTGTCGCTCACCGCCCCAATAAACAACTGTTCACCTTCGGCCAGCGTGAAGACGTCGTATACGCTCCACGCCGAAATGCGCGCGGGCATTGGCGGCGGCGCTTCGCGGGTCATCGAGTACTGCTGCATGTGCTGCGCAGAGAGAAACACGCAGTTCTCGAAGAGGGCGCTCTGCACTTCCTGACCAAGGCCGGTGTTGTCGCGCTCACGCAGGGCCGCAAGCACGCCGATTGCGCCGAACATGCCGCCCATGATGTCGTTCACCGACGTCCCCGCGCGCAGCGGCCGGCCGACCGGTCCCGTCATGTACGAGAGACCGCCCATCATCTGCACGACTTCGTCGAGCGCGAGTCGCTTCTCGTATGGCCCCGGCAGGAAGCCCTTGTGCGAAACATAGACGAGCGCCGGATAGCGCTTCGAGAGCGTCTCGTAATCGAGACCGAGCTTGTGCATCAGCCCTGGGCGGAAGTTTTCGAGCAACACGTCGCAGGTACCGATCAGTTCGATCGCGGCTTCCTTGCCTTCGGGCGTATTGATATCGAGCACGACGCTCTTCTTGTTCCGATTGAACGAACGGAAAAAGCCTATGCCGAGACCCGGCAGCTTGCGGGTCTTGTCGCCGCCCGGCGGCTCGATCTTGATGACCTCCGCGCCGAGATCGGCGAGGATCATGCCGCACGTCGGTCCCATGACCATGTGCGTGAACTCGATGACGCGAATGCCGTCGAGCGGGAGTCTTGCGTGGGTACTCATAGTGTTCATGGTGTGGCCTCAGGCGTTGAGCGCAGCGCAAGCCGCGAAGGTTTTGGGCAGTCCGGCGAGCCACAACGCGCCGTGAAGGGTTTCGCCTGCGAGCCATCGCGCGACCTTTGCGCGCAGTGTCAGCAAGGCGGGAATGTCGATGCCGGTCTCGATGCCCATGTCGGCGAGCATGAAGGCCAGGTCTTCGCTGCACCGACACCAGCAGCCCCGGCAGCGTCTTCGCATACGCGACGAGGTCGGCGGTATCGGCGAGTTGCGGCAAGAGGCGCGCCGGCACGAACGAGCCGACTTCAATTTCACGCTGGCCGGCGGCATACGCGTCGCCGATCCATTCGATCTTGCGGTCGGTCGGAAGAATGCTTTGGATGCTTTGTAGACCGTCGCGCAAGGCGACTTCCCGGATCACGACGTTTGCAGGGCATGAGCGCATGTTGCTGTCTCCGGTTATTCGATACCGGTCATGTGCTCGCCGGCGTTTGACAACACTTTAGAGATTCCCGAAAATTCGTAAAGCGATCGTTTGGAAGCGAAATCGTTCCGAAACGGAATGTCTCTGAGAGCGTTGGCTGTTGCTGTCACGGGTCCACGAATACGGAAAGGGAGGTGACCGCGGTGCGCGAGATCGACATAAAGACGCTGCGGCTGTTCGTGGCCGTTTGCGATCAGCGTAATATCGCGCGAGCTGCGCAAGAGGCGCACATTGAGCCGTCCGCCATCAGCAAGCGAATCGCGCAACTGGAGTCTGATCTGGGCGTTCCCGTGCTTTCGCGTTCTCGTCGTGGCGTCGAACCGACGCCGGCCGGGATTGCCCTTCTCGAACACGCCCGGAACGTGCTGTTCACGATGGATCGCATTGCAAACGACGTGACAACATTTGGCGCCGGCCTCAAAGGGCGTGTCAGCATCTGCGCGTCGGCTTCGGCCATTGCGGAGGCGCTGTTGGACGATATTGCGTCCTTCATGCGCGAACCGGCAAACGCGAACATCGACGTCGACGTCGAAGAGCGCCTGTCCGCCGACCTTGTCCGGCAACTGCGGGAAGGCACGGCGATGGTCGGCGTCTGCTGGGACAACATCGATGTGCAAGGGCTGGAGACGCGCTCATATCGCAACGATCAACTGGGGCTAGCGGTCCATCGCGATCATCCACTCGCCCAGTACGAGAGTGTGAGGTTCGATCAAACACTCGACTACAAACACGTCGGACTGCCGCCCGCCACCGCTGTTCATACGATGCTCAAACGCGCAGCGGCTGCGGCCGGTCGGACCCTTTCCTATCGTGTGATCGTGTCGAGTTTCGACGCGACGTTCCGAGTCGTCGCGGCGGGGCTCGGGATAAGCGTCGTTCCCATTGAAGTATCAACAACCTACAGCTCAGTGCTGGGTGTGCGGGTCATACCATTGACAGATGAGTGGGCGCAACGTCGTTTTATCGTCTGCTGCAAGGACTTCGAGTCTCTACAGCCGGCGGCTCAGCGCATGGTGGAGTATTTGGCAACACGTGCTGGCGCCGCCGACTGAGTACGATTGCGCGCTTTAAACGGCCGCTTTCTGAACCAAAACGGTCGAAGGCCTCGCGTATTCATCTGGCGGTTGAGGGTCGGTCAGGGACAATCGAACGCTTGATCGCTATGTTTCAACACGAGCGGCCATCCAATGCGCGACGCCTCGTTCTCTCGTTGGCTATGTCCGTCAGACGGCAAGCGCTAGACGATCGGCTGTGAGGCAGACACTTCCCGCCTCACCGCGAGGCAATGCACGAGATGTAGCCAATCAAGCGCCTCGCACAATGCCGATCCACTACACTGGGTATTGGAATTCGACTTAACGCCGGCACCGGCGGAATGATCGCCAATTTTCGGTGGCTGCTGCGCGCAGCT
>BBSL01000118.1 GCA_001319865.1 Burkholderia sp. E7m39
CGCGCGCGAGCCCGACAGTTTTTGATGACCATCGAGGAGACCGACATGAACCTGAACCCCCGGCCCTTGTTCGTGACGCCAGAAACCTACGCGCGTGCGCTGAACGTTCTCGGCGAGAAAATCACGGTCCTCGCCAGCCATGCCGCTACGCAAGGCTACGAGGTCTTCCTGCAACGCGGCCCGGAAGGCAGCGGCCCGCCACCCCACAGCCATGACTGGGACGAATCTTTCTACGTGATCAACGGCAGCGTCGAAATGACTTACGACGGCACCCGCTCCATCGCGACCGCCGGGTCGTTCGTTCATGTCCCGGCCGGCACGATTCACAGCTTCCGCTGCGGCCCCGGCGGTGTCGAGATGCTGTCCATTACCAGTCACACCAGCCAGGCGGCGAACCTGTTCACAACGATCGATCGTGAAGTTACCGCGATGCCGCCCGACGTCTCAAAGCTGGTTGAGATCGGAACGCGGTACGGCGCGTGTCTCGGCGCGTGACGGCTATGGCGTGTCGGCCCCGGCAGGCCGTCCGGGGCAGAGCAACGGTCGCGGCCGGCCGTGGATGACCAGCCATTGACCTTGTTATCGGAAAAACGAAGACAGTAACCGCGAGAATCAACCATCGATCCGCCAACCCGGTGGATGCGTGACGATGGCGCGCAGGTCCGTCTGCACGTCCTCACGCGCGTCGCGCAGCTTCTGCAGATCGGGTACGGGCCGCGCGAGCGCGTCGTCGCGTGCGAATGCGGCTTCGAGCGTTTGCGCGACATCGAGAAGGCGCGCTTCTCCACGCATGGGACCGATCATCTGCAAACCGAACGGCATGCCCATGTGATCGATGCCGCATGGCAACGACAGCGACGGATTGGTGAGCAGCGTGACGACATAAGTGAGTGCGACCCACCGGTAGTAGTTCTCCAGCTCAACGCCATCGATCTGCGCGCAGTGCGGCGTGGTCCATGCGAACGGCGTGACGGGCGACACGGGCGAAACGATCACGTCGTAGCGTGCGAACAGCCTCTGGAAGCGCCGGTATAGCGCGGTACGCTGTGTGTCGGCACGTGCGACGTCGGCGAGCGTGAGTGCACTGCCCATCTCGTAGTTCGTTCGCGTGTTCGGCCCGAGCAGAGACGGATCGCGCTCATAAGTCTCACGCAGACTTGCGACGAATTCCTGTGCGCGCACCACGTCGAACACGCGGTGCGCATCGCCCATGTCGAGTTCGGCGGGATCGATGGGTTCGCACACGCGCACCTGCGTCGCGATCCGCGCGAGCTTCGCGCGAAACGTTGCGCGAATCGACGCATCGACCGCGCAGACACCAAAATCTTCTGTATAGCCGATACGGAGAATGTTGTGATCGAGGCGCGCAGCGGCGTGCGGTTCCAGCGTGGAGGGATAGCCGAGCGGATCGTCTGGCGAGTGTCCCGCGACGGCGGCCAGTTGCAGGCGCACGTCGGCGACACTGCGTCCCATCGGCCCGCTGACCCAGTTCGGCGCCCAGCCCAGCGGCCGATGCGCCGATGGCACCAGACCGGGCGACGCCCGAAAGCCCACTACGCCGCAAAGCGCGGCGGGAATTCGCAGCGAACCGCCGAGGTCCGAACCCGTCGCGAGCGGAAGCATGCCTGTGGCGAGTGCCACCGCCGAGCCGCCCGACGAACCGCCCGCGTTCAGACGCGGCTCGAACGGGTTGCCCGTCGCGCCCCACACCACGTTGCGCGTGTTGGCACCCGCGCCCATTTCCGGCGTGTTCGTTTTCGCCGTGACGATCGCGCCTGCCGCACGCAGACGAGCGACGAACGTGTTGTCCGCGGCGGGCACATGGTCCCGATAGAGCGGCGAGCCGTAGGTGGTCAACAGGCCGGCAGTCTCTTCGAGATCCTTCACGCCGATGGGCAAGCCGTGCAGCAGGCCGAGCGGTTCACGGCGCGCGACGGCCTCCTGTGCGCGCCGCGCCTCGTCGCGCGCCCTTTCGAACGCGGTGGCGGCAAGTGCGTTGACGGACGGCTCGATGGCTTCGATGCGTGCCAGACACGCGTCGAGCAGGTCGACTGGCGACAGTTCGCCCGCACCGATCAGGCGTCGCGCCTCGACGGCGGACAGTTCCAGCAGGGAGTCTGACATTCGGGTCGTGATTGGCGTATCGGGATGTAGCGCTCGCGCAGCGAAAGGCCGCGGATCATGCGGCCAGCGCGCGCGCCGACTGATCGACGCATGCGACGATCGCATCGCGCGTATTGAGCAGATGCACGCGCGTCTGCTCGCGCACTGCGACCGTGTCGCGAGCGCGCCACGCCCCCAGCAACTGTGCATGCTCTTCGTTGTTGCTCGCCATGATATCTGGCTTTACGTACATGGACAGCGAGACATAGGGCCTTGCGAGCAGCGACAATCCGCGCACGACCTCGAATAGCCGCGTGCTGGCTTCGCTTTGCATGAGCGCCTGGTGGAACTCTTCGTTGAGCAGCGTCCAATGTTCCGAAGTAGGCGCGGCCGCGCTCATCGCCGCGTGGCACGCATTCGCGGCGTCGAGTTGTTCGACACTCGCGTTCAGACACGCGTGCTCCGCAAGCATCGGTTCGAGCATCATGCGTAATTCGTAGATCTCACTGACGTCGTCCGCGGTCAGGCCGCGCACTTCGACGCCCTTGTTGGGATCGATCGCGACGAGCCCTTCCGCGCGAAGATCGCGAAATGCCTCGCGCACGGGCGTCGTGCTCACACCGAGCCGCTTCGCGACTTCCTCCTGGCGCAGCCGCGTGCCCGCCGCATAAACGCCTTGCAGGATCTCCGCGCGCAGCGTGCCCAATACATACTCCTGAATCGTGCGATACGGCTTGCCCATGGCGTCTCCTGCTATTGATCTGGTCTGTCGGTGCCCGTTGTTGCGTGTCTATACGAACGATCAGGCGGCCGATTCGCCGCGTGCGTCAGGCGCGAGGTCGCGTCGCGCGCCGATCGCGCCTTCCACCCACGCCGCCGTGCGCAGCGTCGCGACATCGTCGCCGTATGCGCCGACGATCTGGATCCCGAGCGGCAAGCCCTGTGCGGTCCAGCCCGACGGCACCGTCACCGCAGGCACGCCGAGCAGGCTCCACGGCGCGCAGAAGACCGGGTCGCCCGTGTCGTCGAGGCCTTCGGGTGCCACGCCCGTCGCCGGCACGCTGACGAGCGCGTCGCATCCTGCGAGCAGCGCCGCCGACTCCGCACGCAATGCGGCCTGCAACCCCAGCGCATCGCGGTAGCGCGCTTCGGACATCGCCGCGCCTTCATCGATCAGCGCCTGCATGTGATGGCTGAGTTGCGCGCGGTGATACTCCGACACCGGGCCGATTGCGTGCCACGCCTCCACGCGCAGGATCACCTGCAGCGCATCGACGATCTGCGCGAGGTCCGCGCCGAATCCGATTTCGACCACCTCAGCGCCTGCTGCGCGCAGCTGCGTAAGCGCTGCTTCGAAGTTAGCGTGCTGCGCGTCCTGCAGGCGCGCATCGAAAGGCGTGCGCACGATACCCAGACGCGGCGGCGCGGCGAGCGGCGCGAACCATGCATGCCAGTTAGCGGCGCTTTCGATCGTGTCAGGACGCCCGGCCACGAACAGCGCGTGCGCAAGCGCGGCCGTTTCCACCGACTGCGCGAAAAAGCCAATGTGATCGAGCGATGCAGCGAGGGGATGTACGCCGTCGCGCGCAATGCTGCCGTAGCTCGGCTTGTAGCCGACCGCGCCGCAATAGGCGGCCGGACGGATCACAGACCCGACCGTTTGCGTGCCGAGCGCGAGCGGCACGATGCCGGCGCCCACGGCCGCCGCAGAGCCGCTCGACGAGCCGCCAGGCGTGTGCATGTGGCGCCACGGATTGACGGTCGGGCCGGGCTGGCGCCACGCGAATTCCGTCGTGACGGTCTTGCCGAATACGAGCGCGCCATATTCGCGCAGCTTCGTCACGATGGCGGCATCCGCCTGCGGGCGATGGTCGCGATAGATCGGCGAGCCGTACGCGGTCGGCATGTCGACCGTGTCGATCAGATCCTTCACACCAACGGGCAGGCCCGCGAGCGGCGCGCACGCATCCGGCTCGACGTACGATTCGGGGCGGTACGTGAAGGCGCGCAGCGTGGGTTCGAGCACGTCGGCGCGCGCGATGGCCGCGTCCAGGCGGGCGCGGCTCGCAGCGACATTGCCGCGTTGCGCGATCAGTTCCGTCACGAACGACGTCGAGGCTTCGGTCATGTTGAAGTTCCATTGGAAGCGTTCGCGCATGGACGCGCGCGAACGCGTGAGTCGATTGCCGGCTATGACTGCAAGTGCCTTATTTTGCCAGCGAAGCTGCGAACGAATTGTCGACCGACCCTGCATAAGTGGCCGCGCCCGGCTTGATATTGCCGATCGACTCCTGCAGATCCAGCGCGTTGCGGAAAGCCTGCTCGGAGATATCGGGCGTCGGCGCGTAGATGTTCTGGTCGATCAGGCGTCCAACGGCCGCTTCCACGATTTTCGGGTCGAGCGACGGGAATTCGCTCTTGGCGACGTCCTTGGCCGTCTGCGGCGACTGGTGAATGAGCGCCTCGGCCTCGCCGATCGACTTCACGAATGCGGCCACCATCTTCGGCTTGTCCTTGATGGTCGATGCGAGCGTGTCGATGGTCGAGAATGCATAGCCGCCCGGATAGGCTTTCGGAAAGCCATAGACGATCTTGTAGCCCTGGGCGATACCCGTGTCGGCCTGCGGCTCGTAGACGGCTGCCGCCTGGCTGCGTCCCGCGCTGACAGGTGCGAGTTCCGTGCCGAGCTGCACGGTGTTGAGCGACACCTTCTCGATCTTTTGGTCCTTGATGAGGCGTTGCAGCAGATACGTGCTGGTGGACGGCGGCAGCGCGACAGCCACGCTCTTGCTCGACATGTCGCCGGGCTGGTGCACGCCCGCATCCGGCGGCGCGATCACCCACACGGGCACGCCCGCCACCACGTTTGCCACGCTGATGACGCTCGCGCCCTTCAGGTTCGCGAGCACGGCCGTCATCGGGTCTTGCAGCGAGAAGTCCGCATGGCCGCCGATCACGGCCGCCACGCCCGCCGCACCGCTGCCCGCCGTGACCTTCGTCACGTCGAGCCCGTTCTTCGCGAAGATACCCTTGTCGATAGCCACGTAGAGGGGCAGATACTGAATCGACTGGAATGCCTGATACACGGTCACCGGCTCGGCCGCTTGCGCGGGCAACTGCGCCGCGAACCCCGCAATCACGGCAGCCGCCGCGATCGCGCCCATACGTGCGTTCATCCGTTTCATCGTTTTGCCTTCCATGAAATGACCTTTGCTTCCGTGAATTGAACGATCCAGCTCAAGAGCGTCGCCATTAGCGTGAGCACGATGATGCCGAGCCACACGGTGTTCAGATCGAACAACGACCCCGCGACGAACACTTCGTGTCCCAACCCTGCCTGCGAAGCGATGTACTCGCCCACCACCGCGCCGATCAGCGCGAAGCCGATGTTCACGCGCAGCGTGGAGAACACCCACGGCATTGCGCCTGGCAGGATGAGCTTGGTGAAGATCATCGAAGGCTTCGCGTTGAATGAGCGGAAGAGATTGAGCAGGTCCTTATCGACTTCGCGCGCGGCGGCACACGAAGAGATCATCGCCACCGCAAACGTGGAAATGCCGGCGAGCCAGACTTTCGACGTCATGTCGGAGCCGAACCAGATGACGATGAGCGGTCCGAGCGCGATCTTCGGGATACTGTTCAGAATGACCGACAGGCCTTCGGCGACACCCGAGACGCGCGGTACGAACCACAGCAGCAAACCTAGCGCGATGCCGAGTCCGCTGCCTACCACGAGACCGAGTACGGTTTCGTAGAGCGTGACGAGCGTGTCGCTCATCAGCGTGCCGCCGTTCAGACCTTGCTGCGCTGCGAGCCAGATGCCCGCTGGCGAGCCCAGCAGCTTGCCGTTGATCCAGCCAGCGGAGACGGCTACCTGCCACAGCGCGATGAGCCCAACGACGATGAGCGCAACAGCGCCCGTGGTGCCGAGCTTCGCCGCCTGGCGTTGCTTCGTGCGCCGGCGCACGGGTGCTTCGGATGACATTGCGACGTCGCTCATGCCGTGGCTCCCGAGTGCTGGATGGTATGGCTGCGCAGTCCGTTCCAGACGCGCGAATGGAAAGTGCGGAATTCGGGCGCTTCGCGCGCCGATACCGCGGTGCGCGGTCCGTGCGTGGTGAGGCGCACGTCGATGTCGTCTTCGATGCGCGCGGGGCGACCGCCGAGAAGGATCACGCGGTCGCTTACGGCGATGGCTTCTTCGATATCGTGCGTGACCAGCACGACGCTCGTGCCGCTTTGCTCACGCAGCGCCATCACATCGTCTTCGAGTGCCAGCCGGGTCTCATAGTCGAGCGCTGAAAACGGCTCGTCCAGCAGCACCAGGGTGGGGTCGACGAGCAGCGTGCGCGTCAGCGCCACGCGCTGGCGCATGCCGCCGGAAAGCGAATGCGGGTAAGCGTCGGCCACGGCGCCCAGACCGTAACGCGACAGCATCTGACGTGCGCGTTCGTAATCGGCCGCTTTGACCTTGCGATACAGCTCGATGCCGAGTACCGCGTTTTGCAACACCGTGCGCCACGGCATCAGCAGATCCTTTTGCAGCATGTAGGCGATGCGGCCCGCGCTGCCGTCCTCGCGCGCACCCACGCTGACATGGCCCGATTGCGGCTGGATCAACCCTGAAACGAGATTGAAGAGCGTGCTCTTGCCGGCGCCGCTGCGACCGACGATCGACACGATCTCACCGCTTTTCACGCTGAAGTCGAGGCGCTCGAAGATCGGCACGTCGACACCATCTGCAGTCCGAAATGCATGGCTAAGCTGCTGGACCTTCAGGCGGTCCATACCCGACGCGAGCGTCGTATCTTTTGCGCCTGCTGCTGGCGCAGTGGCAAAGGCAGAGAGACTCATGGACATCCCCATCGGTACGTGATCTGCGTTTGTGCTGTGCACAACGCATAATGCACAATCAAAAAAATGTGGCGCAAGTGGAAAAAAATTGCGCGCGCAATTGGGGAATTTCCTTGGCCGAAGATGGTGCGATGGTTTGGAACGAGCACGCCGCGAGGGCTATATGCTCCGGCATGCGGGTTCCAGTTGGCCAACAGGTGCGGCGCGGCGTTTCTGCCACAATAGCGTTCTGCCGCTTCGCTCACGTGCCGCTGGCGACGCACCTCAACTGACCTCCTCGTAAATGCGCATATTCGGAATCAGCCTTTACGTCATCATCGCCGTGTTCTTCGCGGTGCATGCCGTGCGAAACCAGCAGAACATGTACTGGCTGCTGATCCTGTTTCTGTTCCCAGGCTTGGGCAGTCTGGTGTACTTCTTCGTTGTTTACTTGCCCGCCCTGCGGCGGTCGCGTGGCGCGATGGCGGCGACGAAAGCCATCTCGCAGCTTGTCGATCCTAACCGGGCGGTGCGCGAGGCACGGACAGATTTCGATCGTGCGCCGACCGTCGCGCATCGCATGCGGCTAGGCGCAGCGCTGCTCGATGCGGGAAGTGCTTCCGAAGCCCTCGAGCATTACCAGGCGGCAGCCAGCGGGCCGTTCTCATCCGATCCCGCTTTACTTCAAGGCTTGGCACGTGCGCAGTTTGCCAACGGTGATGCTGCGGCTTCGCGGGACACGCTGGAAAAACTGTTCGCGGTCGATCCTCTCGCCCGCCAGCGGCCGGAGCCGTCCTTGCTCAATGCGCGCGTCCTGTCGGCGATCGGTGCGACAGGTACACGCGCCGCGTTCGAGGTGGCGCTCGCAAGCGCAAGCGACGCTGCCCCCCGTTGCCTATACGCTGACTGGCTCGCGGCGCAGCCCGACGACGCCGACCGCCAGCGTGCGCGCGAACTCTATGCTGAGATCGTGCACGACGCGAAGCATTGGCCGCGCCATGCTCGCGAACACAATAGCGAGTGGCTGCAACGGGCTCAGGCTGCGTTGAGCCGATAAGCCGCGAGCACGCCGGTTTAGACTGCGGTAGAGCTTCGGCCGAGGCGACCCGTTGGGGCCGGGCATCAAGTCCACGGACCATGAGTCACGCGGCCTCAATGCGTCGAATCAGTTTGAGCGATGCGTGCGCTTTCACACAGGCACGGCCAATCCCTGACACTGATTCTGATCAGCGAACGGACAAGTCTCTTGCAACCGTCTGGACGAGCACATGAGGGTCTGGCTAGCCGAACGCTGCCTTAAACTGGTGCCGCGTGCCGAAAAGGCGCAAGCGGCCGCACCTGATCGACAGGCAATCAATCGCACCATCAAATCATGGACCTGAACCTGATCGGCCTGTTCGTCGAAA